>NZ_JAVRCI010000108.1:0-20104 GCF_034530835.1 Nostoc sp. DedQUE12b
TTGCTGATATCCAAAAAATTATTCAGGTAGAAGCACAGATGTTCGGCGGTTTGCCATATCAAAGATATGTGTTTCTGCTACATTTATTTAGCCAAGCTTTTGGCGGTTTGGAGCATAAAGACTCTTGCTCCTTAATTTACCAGCGTTTTGGATTTCGCGCTCAGGAAAAGTATGATCGCTTTCTGCAATTAGTTGCACACGAGTTCTTTCACTTGTGGAATGTCAAGCGAATTCGGCCAAAAGCATTAGAAGTTTTTGATTACGATCAAGAAAACTACACACCATCATTGTGGTTTTGTGAGGGTACTACTAGTTACTACGACTTGTTAATTCCTTTGCGGGCGGGAATTTATGATGTTAAGTCGTATTTGAATAACTTGGGTAAGGAAATTACCAGATATGAAACAACACCGGGGCGCAAGGTACAACCCGTTTCTGAGTCGAGTTTTGATGCCTGGATAAAACTTTATCGCCCGGATGCCAATAGCGGTAATTCCCAAATTTCCTACTATTTAAAAGGAGAAATGGTATCGTTGTTGCTGGATTTGCTGATTCGCTCTACTCACAACAATCAGCGCTCCCTCGATGACGTAATGCTGAAAATGTGGCAGCAATTTGGGCAAGATGAAATCGGCTATACCCCAGAACAGTTACAGGAAGTTATCGAATCTGTTGCCGGAATCGATTTGACTGATTTCTTTAAATGCTACATTGATAGTACTGATGATTTGCCTTTCAATCAGTATTTAGAACCCTTTGGCTTGCAGTTGGTAGCCGAACAGCAGGAAGAACCTTACCTGGGTGTGAGAATAAATACAGAAAATGGGCGGGAGATCGTTAAGTTTGTGGAGACTGGTTCACCTGCACAAATAAGGGGAATTGATGCAAGTGATGAGTTGTTAGCAATTGATGGGATTAAGGTAACGGCAGGTGGCTTAAGCGATCGCCTCAAAGATTATCAACCCAACGATACCATCCAAGTCGCGGTTTTCCACCAAGACGAACTGCGTACTTATTCCATCACCCTCGCATCACCGCGTCCAACTAGATATCAGGTAAAACCTGTTGAACATCCTAACTCCATACAGCAGCAAAACTTTGCTGGATGGCTTGGGGCTGCGATCGCAACAGTTTGATAAAGGGATTGGGGATTGGGCACAAGAGGCAGAGGGGTAGAGGGGATAAAACTTACTACAACTCCTCTGCTCCCCTGCTCCCCTGCTCCCCTGCTCCCCTGCTTCTAAGCCGTTCTCACCGCCCCAGAGTAAATCAAACCCCGTTGCAGATCCAGCGTTATAATCGCTCCATCCCGAATCGCCTGCGTTGCCTGCTTCACGCCGACAATCACTGGCACACCGAGACGCAACCCAATTACTGCTGCGTGACTTGTGAGACTTTCATCTTCAGTAATAATCCCGGCAGCTTTCCGAATTGCTTCTACAAAATCGGCACTAGTGCGGGGTGCAACCAAAATATCTCCGGGATTAAAGTTACTCACATCCATGCCAGTATTAGCCACGCGTGCGCGACCACTTACTGAACCTTGTCCCAGCCCAATTCCGTGACCTAGTACTGCCGTCACCACCTCTACCTTAATCAAATCTGTAGAGCCAGAAATACCCTGGAGTGTACCAGCCGTCATCACTACTAAATCTCCCTGGGACAGTAACTTAAGTTCTTGAGCCACGTTAATTGCAGCTTGAAATGTCTGACCAGTGGAAGGTAATCCTAGCACCAACAGCGGTTTTACTCCCCACACCATTTGTAGCTGCCGCGCCACATTTACATGGGGTGTCACTGCCAAAATTGGTGTGTGAGGACGAAACTTAGAGACATTGCGGGCTGTTGCCCCCGTTTGCGTTAGGGTCATAATTGCTGCTGCACCTAATTGTTCGGCAATTTGACCGACAGCTTGACTAATCGCATTGGGAATGGAGCGTCGAGCATCTCTCACAGAACGTAGGTTTAGGTGTTGGGCTTCTTCCTGCTCCATACGTTCGGCAATTCGCGCCATCGTCGCCACTGCTTCTACAGGGAAGCTACCCACGGCGGTTTCGTTGGAGAGCATCACCGCGTCTGTGCCGTCTAAAATCGCATTTGCCACATCCGATACTTCAGCACGAGTGGGACGGGGATTGCTCACCATGCTGTCTAACATCTGAGTAGCGGTGATGATGGGAATCCCCAAGCGATTTGCTGTCGCAATTAGCCGCTTTTGGAGTACCGGAACATCTTCCGCTGGTAATTCCACCCCTAAGTCGCCTCTGGCAACCATCACGCCATCACACAAAGCCAGAACCGCTTCCATTTGTTCAATGGCTTCGTGCTTTTCAATTTTGGCAACCACTGGCACTTGCTTGCCTGTACTAGAAATTAGTTCTTTAATTTCGATCATGTCCTGCGGATTGCGGACAAAGGAAAGTGCCACCCAATCGACACCTTGATCTAGACCAAACATTAGATCCTCTCGGTCTTTGTCGGTCATTGCCTTAATTGACAGGTAAACGCCGGGAAAGTTTACGCCTTTGTTGTTGGAAAGTTTTCCAGGCACGGTGACACGACAATGCAAATCACCTTTATCCCGATTAATCTCCTCTACGAGCATTTCTACTCGTCCATCATCGAGGAGGATTTTTGCCCCAACCGGGACTTCTTCGGCTAAATAATCGTAAGTGACGCAGCTAATTTCTTGCGTACCTACCACCGGACGATTTGTCAAGGTGAAGCGATCGCCTTTTGCTAAAACTATAGACCCGTTGTCAAACTTCCCCAAGCGAATTTTTGGGCCCTGCAAGTCTTGGAGAATAGCCACTGGCTGATTTAATTCAAAAGCGGTTTGCCGAATTAAGCGAATACTACGCTGATGGTCGGCATGAGTTCCGTGGGAGAAGTTTAGCCGCAGCGTCGTGGCTCCCGCTTCAATAATCGCCTTGAGCATTTCAGGACTGCTAGTGGCGGGGCCAATAGTAGCGACAATTTTTGTCCGGCGCAGAGAATCTCGTAATTGCATAGGGGCTGAAGTTAGGGAGCTATCTGGGAAGTCATCGTAACTTAAGTGGCATCTCCTTTTCAGTCACTGCTATATCAATAAGATATAAGCAGTTAGATGAGGGTTTATGGGAGAGTGGGGGCTGTGGGATAGACTAGATATAGTACATCAATCTTGTATCCATCCCCCCAACGAAGGAGTTTATTCCATCAACTTCTTGCCGATTCTCATACCCCACTTATCAGTAAAGACTAGGCTTCGTCTGGAATCATAGCGTTATTCATCTGCTGATATGCAAAGCTGTGGATAAATATTGCTATACAAAACTTTGCAAAACTTTATTATTCACTAATATTTATCGTATATTCGTAATGTCTGCTTAAGAAGGAGTCAATGTTAGAGATGATCGCATCGGAGGCACAAAAGCCACTGACAATCCCACCCAAGGAATTTTTAGCGCCTCCTGGTGATTTCAATCCGACGCTGCTGTTGTTTTCTGTTGCTGTATCCATGCTGGTGTTATCCAACTTTGGTTACTGGCTTTGGGAATGGCCTCACTGGCTATGTTTTTGCATTAACACGATTGCCTTGCATTGTGCCGGAACAGTAATTCATGATGCCTGTCACCAATCTGCCCATCGCAACCGGGTGATGAATGCAATGTTAGGGCATGGCAGTGCGTTGATGCTAGCTTTTGCTTTTCCGGTATTTACGCGGGTGCATTTACAGCATCATGGACATGTTAATCATCCTAAAGACGACCCAGATCATTATGTCTCTACGGGTGGGCCACTGTGGCTGATTGCAGTGCGGTTTTTGTACCACGAGGTGTTTTTCTTTCAACGGCGACTGTGGCGTAAATATGAGCTATTAGAATGGTTCATTAGCCGCTTAATTGTCGGTGTAATTGTTTATGTATCAGTGCAGTACCACTTTTTGGGTTACATTCTCAATTTTTGGTTTATACCGGCTTTTGTGGTGGGCATAGCACTGGGATTATTTTTTGACTATTTACCCCATCGTCCTTTTGCAGAGCGCGATCGCTGGAAAAATGCTCGCGTCTATCCTAACCCGATTCTCAATATCCTGATTATGGGACAGAATTACCACTTAATTCATCATTTGTGGCCTTCTATTCCTTGGTATAATTACCAGCCTGCGTATTATGTGATGAAGCCCTTGTTAGATGAAAAAGGATGTTATCAAACTTCAGGATTGTTGCAAAAAAAGGACTTTTTTGAGTTTGTTTACGACATCTTTTTAGGAATTAGATTTCATCATCAAAAAGAATAGAATTATTGCATAAAGCGATCGCTTGCTTACGGCTGACACTGGGAAAGTGATCTAGAAACTCATCCAGTGAGTCACCTGCTTTCAGATAATCGAGCAAGGTTTTTATCGGCACACGAGTACCTATAAAAATAGGGGTTCTCCCAATATATCGGGGTCGCTATGAACAACACGCGATCTGAATGTCATATAAGCTTGTCTGCGACAGACTACCTTCTGAACCTAGCTCTGGTTGTCTTGGAAATCTCAGCATATATGCCATTGTCCCCTTGCAAAGTGCGATCGCTAACTGACAAAACTGCATCATGACCAACGCTAGCCTGCTGGCAGATACCTTAACATAGAAGCAAATACGATATCTTAATTATGGAAACTTGAAATGGATGCTTTAGTCCAAGAACTCGACACAAAACTACGTCAATGGCAACCTGACATTGCTCAACAAGTGCGGCAATGCCTTGCAGAGATTATTGAACTGGCAGACCAGGATGCTCTAGATATTCTTCGTTCCAGAGTGGTTGAACAAGAAGTATTGGATTTGATTGATGAACCTGAAACCTGGTGAAGTATGGTTGGTCGATTTAGGACTTGCAGCCAAGACGCGTCCTGTGGTCGTTGTGTCTCGCTATGATCCCACTCCACCCCGCGCTTTAGTTCTCTATGTACCAGTAACTACGCAAAATCGGGGTAGCGCATACGAAGTTGAACTGCCTGCATTGCATTTTTTACGACAAGGCTCTGTTGCTAATGTTCAAGGTCTAGGTTCAATTCCTGCTGCAAGACTGGAGCGTAAACTGGGCGAACTGCCAGATGAAACATTACTCAAAATCAAACAAGCTTTGATGTTTGCTCTGGATTTGGAAATTGAGGAACAGCATGAGGATTCAAGAGATGTGGATAACACTTTATAGTAGGCTACCAATTACTCAACAATAAAACGGAGTATAGATACATCTATAACTCCGTTCACTAACAATTACATAGGTTTAAAGAGTTTTACCCTTCTGCCTCTTCTAGCTCATAGTTGGATGAACAAAACATAGCGCCGACAGCCTCATCGTGTCTTTCCCAACCTTCTTCCCAAGCTTCAATTGCTTTTTCAGCTCCATACTCACCAACTTTTTGACCTGCTGCTGTAGCTGCTGTTCCAAATGCTACTACTACTCCTGTTGCAATGGTTGATAAAGGCTCTGCCATTCACATAAGATCACACTAATCATGTCCGTCGGCTGGAATTGATTCTCACCAAAAAAAATAGAGTTTTTACATAAAGCGATGCCTACGGCGGGCTACGCCAACGCCTCCAAAGCGATAGCGATGCCCAATTCCCATAATTGAAAATCCTGCCAAACGATGTGAAGGTTTCAAACTCAGGGATGATGAGTAATTAGCAACTAAATTGACAAAATCACACTATAAAGAGTGATATTAAGCGATAGATAGCGCTTATAAAGGACTGACAGGCATGATTAAATCTTGGATGGTGATTGGGGGCGTGGCTTTCTTGGTTGCTTTAGCAGCAAACGTGATTACGCCTAGCGATCGCCAATGGTTCAAGCGTTTACAACGACCAAGATGGCTAACTTTTGAGGGCGCAATTCCCGTTATTTGGACTGTAATATTTATTTGCGGTGCTTGGTCAGCTTATATTGTCTGGGAAAAAGACCCAGGAAGCACCTCAACCTGGTTAATCATGGGTTTATATCTGCTATTAGAAATAGTTACCATTGCCTATACGCCTGTAATGTTTAAGCTTCGTAGTCTAAAAGTGGGCACAATTCTCGGTGGCACAGGTTTTATAATTAGTGCTTTATTGATACTTGCAGTTTTAAGTATTTCTGGTTGGGCAGCATTGCTATTAGTTCCTTATTTACTGTGGAGTCCCATTGGTACTTATACCACTTGGCAGATGATCGGTCTCAATCCTCAAGATGCCTAAGATTCGCACCAGGGAATGATTAAACATCTAGCCTAAATTGTCAAACTTGCAGTGTATGACTTGACAAAATACACAAGCAGGAGTGCATTATGATTCCATCTTGGATAATAATCGGGGCTGTAACTTTTTTCGTCGCCCTTGGTAGTTTCTTCATCACGCCACGTGATGTTAAATGGTTTGCAAACTTAAGTCGCCCTCGTTGGCTAGTTTTTGAGCCGTTGATTCCAATTATTTGGACTGTGATTTTTATTTGCGGTGCAGCTTCAGCTTATGTTGTCTGGGAAAAAAATCCCGGAAGCCTAATTACTTGGCTACTAATGGCTTTGTACCTCTTGGTGGAAATTATCACCGTTGCCTACATCCCTACAATGTTGAGGTTTCGCAGTCTCAAAGTTGGGGAAGTTCTTGGGCTAATCGGTTTGATTTCAGGCGTTGTCTTGGCAATCTGCGTTTTACCGATTTCTCTAATGGCGGCGCTGTTACTCCTTCCTTATCTAGTTTGGACTCCTATTGGTACTTACACTACCGACGAGTTAAAAGAGTTGAATCCTCTAGATGCATAATGAATCTATGGAAGACGCCCATAACGTGCTGTGACAGGATTGGCTGGATTAGATTGATTATTCAGCCAAGCCCACATTTGATCGCCAACAGAAAAATGCCACCATTCTCTAGGATTGCGTTGAAAGCCGGCTTTTAACATTACATCTCGCAATAGTTGACGATGAACATGATACTTTTGCGTTTCTGAGCGATCGCTATTGGCATAATAATCGGGATGCGATCGCTCTGACATTTCATCAATCGGCGAACCCATATTCACTATTTGCCCTGCATCATCTACCAGCGTTACATCTACCGCCCCACCAGTACTATGAGGAGGCGGAGTTTTTTCATCCAAACTTGGTGCAGCCCATATTGCATAAACTGCTTCCCAAACTTCTTGGCGTTGGTTTGGTGATAACTCCACCTCAGTCAGTCCTCTATCCCGCACTGCTTGGGCGAAGCTGTAATCTACCATAAACTGCTGGACTGCGATCGGGCGATAAGCATCAAAAATTTGGATACGCCAGTTGCGATGCAGAACATCAAGATAATTTTGCGCTTGGATCAAATTTTCAATAACGCTTTGACGGAGATAATAAGGAGAGTGATCGCCATAAGGCGCACCTAATTTTTCATAAGGATGGGGAGATTCCACCGCAAACAATTCTAAAGGAATTGCTATGAGCGGTTCACCACACTCGAAAATTGGAATTTGATGATAGGGCCTCATGTGAATAATTCGTAATTCGTAATTATTACCCCATGCTGTGCATAAGGAATAATTTATTTCTGTCCATTAATAAATTTAACTTTCTTGTACCTCCAATTACGAATTATTAAATGTTAAATCAAAACCAAACACCTTTATTAGATGCCTTAAAAGCCAATGCAGCAAGACCTCATGCGCCTTTTTACACCCCAGGACATAAACAAGGTGAGGGAATTCCTCAACCCTTGGCTGATTTACTTAGTAAAGCTGTCTTTCGCGCTGATTTAACCGAATTAGCAGATTTAGATAATCTCTTTGCACCGCAAGGCGTTATTCAAGAAGCCCAACAACTGGCGGCTGAGACTTATGGTGCTTCGCAAACATGGTTCCTTGTCAATGGTTCTACCTGTGGGATTGAAGCGGCAATTCTCGCTACCTGTGGTACAGGCGATAAAATTATTTTGCCTCGCAATGTGCATTCTTCGGCGATCGCTGGTTTAATTCTCTCTGGTGCAATACCAATTTTTCTCAATCCTGAATACGATTCAGTTTTAGATATTGCCCATAGCATCACGCCTAACGCCGTAGAATCTGCACTCCAACAACATCCCGAGGCTAAAGCAGTTTTGACAGTTTACCCTACATATTACGGTGTTTGCGGAGATTTGAGTGCGATCGCCAATATTACACATCAATATAATATCCCTCTACTCGTAGATGAGGCACACGGCGGACACTTTGGCTTTCATCCCGAATTACCCACTCCAGCTTTAGCCGCAGGTGCAGATTTAACTGTACAATCCATTCACAAAGTACTCGGTGCAATGACACAGGCATCGATGCTGCACGTCCAAGGTAATAGGATAGATTGCGATCGCATCAGTAAAGCTTTGCAGCTCGTACAGTCTACCAGTCCTAGTTATTTACTTTTAGCTTCTTTAGATGCAGCGCGTCAGCAAATGGCACTCCACGGAAAAATGCTGATGTCTCGCACTTTGCAACTTGCTGATGAAGCTAGAACAAAAATCAGTCAAATTCCTGGATTATCAGTTTTGGAAATGCCTCGATTGGGGGGATCTCCTGGTTTTGTAACTTTAGACAAAACGCGACTAACTGTCACTGTTTCTGGTTTAGGTTTAACCGGATTTGA
This sequence comes from Nostoc sp. DedQUE12b, assembly GCF_034530835.1. Taxonomy (NCBI): domain Bacteria; kingdom Bacillati; phylum Cyanobacteriota; class Cyanophyceae; order Nostocales; family Nostocaceae; genus Nostoc; species Nostoc sp. DedQUE12b. The sequence goes on from NZ_JAVRCI010000108.1 coordinate 8,624, forward strand.
GGCAGATGAAATTATGGATGAAAAATTTGCCGTTACTGCTGAATTTGCCTCACTGCAACATCTCACCTTTATCATTAGTTTGGGCAACACCCCGGCTGATATTGAACAATTGGTGCAAGGTTTCACCACCCTCGCCAAAGAATATTGCCGAAGCAACTTGACTGTTAAAAACCAGGTTTGGCTAAATCTAAACAGAACCCTAGATTATGCTTTCCAACTTTCTCCCCGTGAAGCTTTTTTTGCTGTCAGTGAAATACTACCTTTGACACAAACCAATAAACGCATCTGTGCTGAAATCGTCTGTCCCTATCCCCCAGGAATTCCTGTGTTAATGCCGGGAGAAGTCATCACCAAACCCGTCCTTGACTATCTGCAACAAATCCGGGCAATGGGAGGATTAATTAGTGGTTGTGCTGATAGTAGTTTCCGCACCCTAAAGGTAGTAAAAGAATGACTTATATGGTAAATTTAAGGATAATAATTTCAGACCATTACTCACAATGGTTCATCGTTTGTCAAACTTACCTAAATAATCCTCTCTTAAAAATAAATTTAAATCAATGAAGATAAATTTTTTGTTCGCAGCAGCAGTTGTACTTTCCTTAGTAACGACCTTCAATAAAGCTGCTTTTGCTCAAAGTCCAACTAATACTACTATTGCACCAAGTAGTAATGCTCAAGAAATAGAAAAAACTAATAATATCAAGAAATTGTTAGAGATAACTGGTACGAAAAATCTTTCTACACAGATCATCACTCAACTATTAAATAATTTCAAGTCCGAATACCCTCAAGTTCCTCAAAAATTTTGGGATACTTTTGCTGCTGAACTCAAGATAGATGATATTGTCAATGAGATTATTCCTATTTATAATAAATACTTTACTAATGAGGAAATCAAACAAATTATTGAATTTTATCAGACACCTTTAGGACAAAAAACAATTACCGTTCTTCCCCAAATCACTCAGGAATCTACTGCTATTGGTATAAGATATGGAAAATTAGCAGTCGAAAGAGCCTTAAAAAAATTGGAAGCAGAAGGATATATCCGCCCTAGTCGATAAAGCGGTCTATGATGTTAACTGAAATTTAGAAATGGGTAATTTTTAGGTTTTGCTCAATTACCAATCCTGCTAAAAAGCAGCAAAGGAGAAAGATTCTTTTTGCTCCCCTATTCTCCCTCTGCCTATTGTTTACTTCCTCGAGCGAGCAACTTTAAACTCAAATCAACTCTGCTCTCCATCTTCTACAATAAAGGTTCCTATCCTCCACGAATTCCCTTGTTAATACCGAGAGAAGTCATCACAAAATCCATTCTTAATTACCTGCAACACATCCAAGCGATAGGGTAATTTATCAGTGGTTACAATGACACTAGCCTCAAAACTTTCAAAGTTTTGAAATAACGTCCTAACTCCTAACTCCTGAATTATTGTTGATAAAAATTTAATTTATGCAGTCAACAGTAAATATGCGGTTGAACAGATAATTTTGAGAAAATTATACAGTAGTTATACTAATGTGAAACTTCAATAAAAATAGCTAGTAAATTAGTGCAATCTTTGATTTATACCCATAGGATCGTTTTGATGATTCCTAAACTAGAAGATGAAATCAAAAACCTATTATATTTGGGGGTTAGTAACAGTTCCGATTGTAGTCACTCTAGCGCTGGGTTTCTCAGCAAGAGCGAACGCAGTTGAGTTAGGCGCTGCCTCTGATTACAATGTATTTGTTTTGGGAGATATCTCTCAAAAATATACAGATATCGAAGGAAAAGTTGCTGCTGGCGGTAACATAAATTTTGTCGGCGGACTTGGAAGCAGACTTTCTGGTAATAGCGGCAACGTAGTAGTTGCTGGACAGAATTTAACTCTGAGCAACGGTCAAGTCTACCACGGGAATGCTGTCTATGGAGGCAGTGCCAATGTATCCAGCAATGTGGGATTTCCCCAAGGAACTCTCAGCCAGGGAAATCCCATCAACTTCAATGAAGCAGGGAAACAACTGCGAGGACTATCTGAATATTTGGCAACCTTGGCTCCTACTGGGAACACAACAGTTCAACCTTGGGGTGCTATTAACCTTAGTGGCAGTGGTACTGCTTTCAATGTTTTTAATCTTGCAGGCTCATCTGTCTCCAAGACCAACTATTTTGAAATTAAGGGGGACGCAAATTCAACAATCGTTGTCAATATCAGCGGTAAGGATGTGTCGCTGCAAAACTTTGGGTTTAATATCATTGGCGCAGATAAACAAAAGGTAATCTACAACTTTTATGAAGCGACTAACTTAACTGCTAGTGGAATTGGCATCCAAGGTAGTATTCTTGCGCCTTTGGCTAATTTCAATTTCAATAATGGTCAAATTAACGGCAATGTCGTGGTAGCTTCTTTGACAGGAAATGGCGAGTCTCACAATTATCTATTTAATGGCGATCTCCCAGATGTCCCAATAAAGTACTACACTCCGCCTAAGCCTCCCATTCGTAAGGTTCCAGAGCCTGCAAATATTTCAGGTTTAGGATTAATTGCTGTAGTATTTGGTTTGTTTCGCTACAAACGCAATCGAGCAACTTGTTTAGAATAATTAAAAATTTTTGGCAGCATAGCGCATGAAGCGAACTTATTTACAGATTTTCGCTCATGCGCTATTTCCTTGCTCTCTACCTTCTACAATAAGGATAGACTTTATTGAGATTTGTATAGTTGGGGATCGGCTGTCATGGCTCCCGCCGTTTTAATTCAAAATCTGCAAAAACGTTACGGTACAGTGGTTGCCGTCCAAAATGTTTCCTTTCAGGTAGAACCAGGAGAAATTTTTGGTTTGCTTGGCCCCAACGGTGCTGGGAAAACTACTACCTTGCGTGCTTTGTGTACGTTGACCACACCGGATGCAGGCATTATCGAAGTATCTGGCATCTCTGTGTTAGATAATCCAAAAGTGGCAAGACAACGACTAGGCTACGTAGCTCAAGAAGTCGCTATAGATAAGGTGTTGACTGGAAAAGAACTGCTGCAATTGCAAGCAGCACTTTATCACCTTCCAGGCGCAGTAGCTAAACAGCGGATTGAGACGGTATTAGATTTACTCGGTTTGCAAGAATACGCCAATAAAAAGACAGGAACCTACTCAGGCGGTTTACGCAAGCGCCTAGACTTGGCTGCCGGCTTGCTCCATGCACCGGATGTTCTGGTATTGGACGAGCCAACTGTAGGGCTTGACATAGAAACCCGTTTTGTGGTGTGGGATTTCCTGAGAAAATTACGCGCTTCTGGGACGACGGTAGTAATTACCAGCCATTACTTAGAAGAAATTGACGCTTTAGCCGATCGCGTGGCAATTATAGATCGCGGCGTTGTAATTGCCAGCGATACACCTTCGCAATTGAAAGATCGAGTAGGGGGCGATCGCATCACCTTGCGAATCCGCGAGTTTTCCCCCGTTGAGGAAGCTGAAAAAGCTAAAAACCTCCTGAAACCTTTACCCTTTGTCCAAGAAGTCATCATCAACAGCGCTCAAGGTAATTCACTCAACTTGGTAGTGACACCTCAGAATGATGTTCTCACTAACATACAGCAAGCGCTGAACACCGCTGCCTTGCCCATATTTGGCATCGCCCAATCTCGTCCCAGTCTCGATGACGTTTATCTCGCTGCCACAGGACGCACCTTACTGGATGCAGAACTCGCAGCCATCGCCACCCGCGATCCCAAAGCTGAAAAGAAGCAGAATATGAGATAGGTAGGGAGCAGGGGAGCAGGGAAGCAGGGGAGAAGTAGCAGTAAGTCTTTCCCCTCCGTACTGCCTCTTGTGCCCAATCTAAAATCCAAAATCCAAAATCCAAAATTGCTATGAGTGTTACTCCTAAATCTGATATCAATTGGCAGCCGCTAGCATCGCCGCAAGCAGATGCTAATACTGCACCTAACTTTTTCGGTGAATTGGTACAAGAGACGTTGGCTTTAACTCGTCGCTTGTTTATTCAGTTGCAACGCCGTCCCTCATCTTTGGTTGCTGGAATTATTCAGCCAGTAATGTGGTTAGTGCTATTTGGTGCTTTGTTCCAAAATGCTCCTAAGGGTATATTTGGCAATACAACAAATTACGGTCAATTTTTAGCTGCTGGGATCATTGTGTTCACAGCTTTTGCTGGGGCGCTGAATGCTGGTTTACCAGTGATGTTTGATCGCGAGTTCGGCTTTTTGAATCGTTTGCTGGTGGCACCGTTAGCATCGCGGTTTTCCATTGTCTTTGCCTCAGCAATCTTCATCATTAGCCAAAGTTTGCTGCAAGCTGCCGTAATTGTTGCAGCAGCTGCATTCTTAGGGGCTGGAATTCCAGATGTAGCGGGTTTAAGTGCGATCGCTCTAATTGTCTTACTTTTAGCTTTGGGTGTAACAGCCATCTCCCTCGGTTTAGCTTTCGCTCTACCCGGACACATTGAATTGATTGCAGTGATTTTCGTCACCAACCTACCATTATTGTTTGCTAGTACTGCTTTAGCACCTCTATCCTTCATGCCTCAGTGGTTGCAGGTTGTAGCTACCTTAAATCCTCTCAGTTATGCGATCGAACCAATTCGGTATCTCTATTTCCACAGTAATTGGGAACTAGGTAGTGTAGTGATGCAGGCTCCTTGGGGCAATGTTACCTTTGGGGGAGCGTTACTGGTGTTGTTTGGCTTTGCCCTAGTCGCCTTGCTGAGTATTCAACCCCAACTGCGGCGGACTCTTGCTTAAAAAGATAAAATAGATCAATTTTATTTAGGGTCAAAACCCATGAAAAAACCATTTTTACAAATTACTAGACTCTGTGTAGCTGCGGCAGCAGGAATTAGCTTTGCTTCCTTACTCATGGCTCAACCAAGTTCCGCTCAAGTCAGCCCAGCGGATACTTTCCCCAGTAATAGTACAACAGATCAAAACACCGATCCTTTCGCCCGTTCCAACTCAGACAATTTCAATATGTTTGATCTGATTCATCGGGCAAATTTCGGGACTCTCAACTGGGATTCTAACCAACAGAACGAAGAACTAAACTCAGCAGCAGCAGCCTTTAAAGCAAGGCAACAAAAACTAATTCAAGGTCAACAACAGCAACCAACCCTCAGTTTGCCAACGGTTACACAACCATCAGTTACGCCGCCATTGGTGACACCACCATCAGGTAACTGAATCAAACAAAGAACCCCAAGCCTCTAGAAGCTTGGGGCTAAGACTATTTAAAAAATCCTGAATTATCAGGTAAAAAACTACAGCCCAAGTGCAGCTAAAATATCGCTAGCATGGTTGCTGGTATTTACATTAGCGTCAACATGAGTAATTTTGCCGCTGGGGTCAATTACGTAGGTGACGCGCTTGGCATAACCGCCGCCATCCACATCGAAAGCCTTGATGAGGGATTTGTCGCTGTCAGCCAGTAGGGGAAAATTCAAATTATATTTTTGGGTGAATGCTTGATGCGAGACTTCATCATCTGCACTGACTCCCAAGATGACAATATCTTTACCTTGATATTGAGACTGGGCATCTCGAAAACTACAGGCTTGTTTGGTGCAGCCTGGCGTGTCATCTTTGGGGTAAAAATACAAAACAACCGTCTTTCCGGCAAAATCAGATAGCGAGACTGTGTTGCCGTTTGTATCTTTGGCGGTAAATGCAGGTGCATCCGTACCAACTGCTAGAGGCATAATTAACCTTTCCTGTTTCAGATTGTTGATGCACTTGAAATTTTACATTAATTTATAATGTTTAAATATAATTACTAAAAAATAGGATAACTATACTTTAGGTAACTAATTTTGGTTAAATCAGGTATTTGGTACAAGAAAAAATATATTATTAAATTAATCTTTATTAAAAGAAAAAATTATACCTACACACGATGCCTGCTGTTGATTCCCAAAACACAAATATTTTTGTCTATCCTCAAAGCACAGTAGAAAGAGCCGAGCGATCGCTAGTATGTTCGCCTTTTAATGTATCTTTATTTGAAGTGATGCGTCATCAGAGTGTATCAGTAACTGCGATCGCTCTGGAAAATGGACTCAAGCAAGGCTATACTAAACGCCCTTTATCAGAATTAGCCTGTGATGACGCTTTGGGCTGGTTGATTCAAGTAGGTGTATTGCGCCGAGAGGTCGATGGTCAGGGAATTACAGATAGTTTTCGTCTCACTCCCTTGGGACGCCAGTTAGTAGAACAATACCAGGGAAAAAATTGGCGTACTCCTTCATGGCGCGATCATTTCTATGATGCAGTGATTCGTTGGTTACGGATACCTTTTTAGAATAAAAAATCCAAGAGTTAGGATTAGGGAATCAAAGGGAACAATATACACGGAAACATCACATCTATTCATGAAGTCTTTACCATAACCATTCAACTGCAATTTGTGATGGTTATAGTGGGCATTGGGTACAAGAGGCAGAGATGTAGAGGAGCAAAGGGGCAGAGGGGAAAAACTTACTGCTCCTCTGCTCCTTGGTCACTGAGTTTACGGTGAGCGCAGTCAAACTGCGTAGCCGTTTGCGCAGTGTCTCGTAGAGAAGTGCTGCTCCCTTGTTGTTCGCTCCTAAAAATTAAATCTGTATCTTGAAAAACTAAGTGATAGCAACTATGAAATCAATTATGGTAGTGGGGACAACATCCCATGCAGGGAAATCACTTTTAACTACAGCTATTTGTCGCATTTTATCGCGGCGTGGTTGGCGAGTGGCTCCCTTTAAAGGTCAAAATATGGCTTTAAATGCTTATGTTACTGCCAGTGGTGGAGAAATTGGCTATGCTCAAGCAGTGCAAGCTTGGGCAGCGGGAGTCGTGCCTTGGGTAGAAATGAATCCCATTTTACTCAAACCGCAAGGGGATATGACTTCCCAAGTAATTATTAAAGGTAGGTCTGTTGGTAAAGTGAGTGCCTCAGATTACTACGAGCAATATTTTGAACTGGGGTGGCGGACAATTGAAGAATCGCTACAGCATTTAGGAACAGAATTTGACATGCTGGTTTGTGAAGGTGCTGGTAGTCCAGCGGAAATTAACCTCAAGCACCGCGACTTAACTAATATGCGGGTAGCAAAGCATTTAAATGCACCAACCATATTAGTAGTTGACATTGACCGAGGTGGTGCTTTTGCTCATGTTGTTGGAACCTTAGAGTTATTGGAACCAGATGAACGCGCCTTAATTAAAGGTATAGTAATTAATAAGTTTCGAGGGCAGCGATCGCTCTTAGATCCGGGGATAAAATGGTTAGAAGAACGTACAGGTATCCCCGTTATCGGTGTTATACCCTACTTGCAACAAATGTTTCCAGCCGAGGATTCACTTGACCTGCTAGAACGTCAATCGTCGTCAAATAAAGCCCAAACTGACCTCAACATTGCCGTCATCCGCTTACCAAGAATTGCCAATTTCACCGACTTTGACCCACTGGAATCAGAAAGTACAGTTTCAATTAAATACTTAAGTCCTAAGCAAGATTTAGGACATCCTGATGCCGTGATTATCCCAGGTACAAAGACTACAATTGCTGACTTGCTACTGTTGCAAAAAAGCGGTATGGCAGAAGCTATCCAAAACTACGCTGCTTCTGGGGGAACGGTTTTAGGTATCTGCGGTGGCTATCAAATGCTCGGTCAAATCATCGCCGATCCAGAGGGGATAGAGGGACAAGCTGGCAGATTTCAAGGGTTAAATCTTTTACCAATCAGAACTGTTATTACAGGACAAAAAATCGCCCGCCAGCGCCAAGTTAGCTCAAATTATCCCCAACAAGGTTTACCAGTAAATGGCTTTGAAATCCACCAAGGGCGATCGCGCATTGAACAGCAAGGTATAGATCCCCAATCTTACCATGCCCTATTTGACGATATTAATTTAGGGTTAGTAGATAGTTGTCAATCAGTATGGGGAAGTTACCTCCACGGACTTTTTGACAATGGCCCTTGGCGACGCGCTTGGTTAAATCGCCTCCGTCAACAGCGGGGTTTAAAATCTTTGCCCACCGGTGTTGCTAACTATCGAGAACAGCGAGAGCAAATTTTAGACTCTCTAGCCATTGAAGTTGAGAGCCATTTAGACTTAAGTCTGTTTTTGTCTTAAGCTAAAATGCGTTGAAATGTCATTAGTCATTGGTCACTTGTACTGAGCGTAGTCGAAGTATTGGTCATTTGCAAAGGACAAAGGACAATTGACAAATGACAACTCTATTAAATGCGTAACATTGATGATTGTTCGTATCCGCTTTTTACCAGATGATGTCACAGTAGATGCCGAAGTGGGAGAAGCCCTCTTAGACGTAGCAGACCGGGCTGGGGTATTTATTCCCACCGGTTGTCTCATGGGGTCTTGTCACGCTTGCACCGTCGAATTAGAGGATGGAGAGATCGTCCGCGCTTGTATTACCGGAGTACCGCCACGCGAGGAATTGACGATTAATTTGTTTAGCGATCCTACTTGGTAATGTCAGCCCTGTTATTGAAAAAGACTGGTATGCCATGCGGGTCTTAGTTAATTGCTTGTAACGCTTGTAATAGACCTTGAGCAGTAGAAAGCTTTACATTGTAAGTATTAACTGGAATTGCATTAGCCATTGAAGCAAAAATAACTTTATGTCCCTGGTCGTTAGGATGTATGCCATCTGGAGAAATTAACACATCACTACCAGCATTGATCATATCTTGGTAGACATCCGCCCACCTAGCACCAAACTCTTTTGCCACACTTTTTGCGGCATCTCTGTAAATACGATGTTTATTAAGTGTACCGCTATTAAATTCTGGGTAAAGATGATAAGCAATTGGCTTTATATAAGGAGGAGAGCTAATTGTAATATTTAAGCGATTGATTCCTGATGCAAGTAATCCTTGTACGACTTCTCTTAAATCAGTCTTGTATTCCTCCACAGAAAAAGCTTGACCACTATATCGCAAGTCATTTAATCCATATAAAATGTAGACTTTTTCAGGGTAATGTCTAACAACATCTTTAACATAGCGATCGCGTCCGTTATTAGTAAGTCTTGGATAAGTGTTCTGAAGAACGGTTGCACTAATTCCTTGATTGTCTTCGCATAAACCTTTGTTTTTAGCGAGTAGCGTGCTCCACCTTAAAGACAAACTAGATGCACCCACGCCTTCAGTTATTGAATCACCAAAAAATACTGCCTTGGTACAATTATTTTGTTTTAGACATGCAAAGCTAATCAAAAGTAGTGTGAAAACAATTGCAAGCTTTTGAAGCATAATTGTCACCTCTCCAGGTTAGATAGACTTTGCGCTTACAAAAAACTAGCATAAACCCAAAATAAGTAAATTCTATCAAAGTCAACAGCCTACCCGGACTCTCACATCATGGCACACCACTAAAAAATCATACAATTTCTAAAATCGGATCGCAGTCTGCGCCATCTAAATAAAAGATCGCGTGGTTTCTTACTGCCTGTTTTTGCTATCTATATCAATTAGCTTTAACATTCAGCGCGTATTCTTTAAACCTTTCCAAATCAGCTTGAATAGTTGATTCAACTATCCGCCCCAAAAACAAGTTATCCATAATTTTACCAAGAATGCCAGGGATGGCGTAGGAAATGGTCATTTTGACAATGCTACTATTGTGGCGATCATAAAAGCGAATCGCTCCCTGATTCGGCAAACCATCAACAGATTCCCATTGGATAATTTGATTAGGAATAACTTTGAGAATTCGGGATTGCCAAGAAAATTCTAGACTGCCAGTTTTTAATTTCCAAAGAGATATATCTGGATTATCTGGCGGAATTTTCACCGAATCAATCCACTTCATCCACCGGGGCATTTGCTCTAAATCAGACCAGAGGCTCCATACTAAATCTATGGGAGCCTCTACTTCTACCTGCACAGTATGCTCTAACCAGTCTGGCATTTCTCTTTTTCCTTCTCTAGGAGATGCTTTGCGATCGCGTTCTTTGCACCCTTTGGAGTAGCCTGCGGCAAGCCACTGGGTGTCTACGTTATTTCTTTAAACTCTCCAAAATCACTTTTGCCGCACGCCGTCCAGAAATAGTAGCACCTTCCATGCTGTCGATGTAGTCTTGCTGAGTATAACTCCCGGCAAGGAAGAAGTTATCTACTGGTGTTTTTTGGTTGGGGCGGTATGCATCCATCCCTGGCGCTTCTCGGTAGAGAGACTGAGCAAGCTTTACAACACTGTACCAAGTCATATTTAGCTCCCGCGACGAGGGAAACAGTTCATGGACTTGCTTGAGAACATGCTGTGCGATCGCTTCATTACTTTGCGCAATAAACGGATCTCCTGGTGTCAGCACTAACTGTAATAAAGACCCCTGTCCTGGGCGATAATAATCAGCAGGGCTAGTCAACGCTAAATCGGCAAAACAAGAAAAGTCAGCATCGGCTGTGTAAAGTAAATTATCGATTCCAGCCGCATGGTTTAACTGTTTACGTTGCTCTCCATCGTTCAGTTCTGTTACCCAACCATCAAAGCGTAACTGCACTGTAGCCACTGGCACTGCATCCAGTTTGTAAATATTGTCAAATTCTGACCACTTACGCCACTCGTGGGGTAGGATGCGTTGAATTCCTGGAACATCACAGGCAAAAACGTAAGCATCAGCGGTGATAGTTTCTACTGCATCACCTTGGGCAACTACTATACCAGTGACACGGGTTTGTTCAGCTGACTCTGTAAACTCAATTTCCCGAACTTGTCGGCGCGTGTAAATTTTGGTGCCTCTAGCTTCTAGATATTCCAGAATCGGCTTGTGTAAATATTCAGATGGAGAACCTTCCAGCATTCGCAAAACTGAAGCTTCAGTTCTAGCTGCAAATAGCTGAAATATGGTTAACATACAACGGGCAGACATATTTTCACAATCAATAAATCCCAATGCGTAAGCAATGGGGTTCCACATCCGCTTGATGCTGCCATTACTTCCACCATGACTGCGGAACCAATCGGCAAAGCTAACTTTATCTAAATTGCGGATAGTTTTCATCGCCCCATTAAAGTCTACCAATCCGCGAACTACCGGACTAGTACCTAAAGCGATCGCATTTTGCAATTTATCCTGCAACGATAGTTGGGAAGTAGTGAAAAATGCCTTTAACCCATTGAAAGGCGCACCTGTAATAAAACGAAAATCTAAAGCACCAGTGCGCCCACCTTTATTAATAAAAGTGTGGGTATGTTCCTTGAGGCGTAAGTTTTCTAACACCCCCACTTTTTTCATTAAGTCAAATAGTTGGTAGTAGCACCCGAAAAATACATGCAACCCCATTTCTAGATGGTTGCCATCTCCATCAACCCAACTGCCAACTTTACCGCCGACAAACGGACGAGACTCGAAAATCTCTATTTCACAACCAGCATCAGCTAGATCCACTGCGGTTGCTAGCCCAGCCAGTCCCGCACCTACAATTGCAACACGCATTCCGTCGTTCCTTTTCAGTTTCTTTACAGATTGTAACTGGGTTGG
>NZ_JAVRCI010000109.1:0-19809 GCF_034530835.1 Nostoc sp. DedQUE12b
TGTCGTTATTTTCAGCTTACTACCTGCTCCTTTCCTTATCCCGAACTCAGGTTATTAAGGAGGTCAAGACCAATGGCTAGAAAGACCACTTGCCCTATCTGTGCACTGAATGCTGAGGCTAGACAAAGCTTTGCGGCTAAGGTCAGCATGGGGCTACCAGCAACCGCATTAGTTGATTACCTGATAACGCTGGGGGTTTATGTAACACCACAGCAGATTTACAGCCATAAAAAGCACAGTAAACCCCAGAAGCCCCAGGCAACCTACCAGGATACCTCGGTAGCCCCCAGGCTGATTACCAATGTTTCAGCAGATGGCTTAACCACTGATGACAGACAAGAACGGTTACTAGCGATCGCTCTGGAAGCTGTTGATTCCCTAGCCGCCCAGTTCAATGCTGATAATAATCTGCGGGTGGCCAGGATGCTTAAGGAAATGGGGGAATGGGCCAGCCAGCTAGTTAAGGATCGGATGGCTAGAGAGGTTATCCCTGACCCTGTTGTAAGTGTCAGTATCAACATTGGGTCTTTAGAAGCACAGCTAGGATTACCAGAGGTTCATTTTCCAGAACAGAATACCAAATACCAATCAGAGGAACAGAACAATGCTTAGAAGACAACAGACCGCCAAGTTCAAGATGACCGCCAAACAGAAAGAGATATTCAATCAACTGACCACCGCTCAACAACTCAGGTTGTTACAGGTTCTAGAACTCAAACAGTACCAAAAGGGTAGTAAGCGGATTAGACCTTCTAACCGCACCAAGGCTAAACCGATTATCCAGGATGACTCCCAGGACATTGTTAATCAGTACCAAGACCGCCTGATTTAATCTCGATCGAAATGTCTCGATAGCCTGGGAAATATTTCGATTTACCCACGCCAGCCAGGGAGTCTAAGGACACCTAGAAGTTTTACAGGTCTACCTCTAAGTTAAAGATTTGACATATCTCTAGCAAACCATCATTAGACTGTCCTATGCTTAAGACACATTTAGGACAATCTAGGATGTTTTAGGACTGCTAAGTATCTCTGGAAAAAGCCCGTGACGAGGATTGAACTCGTGACCTCACCCTTACCAAGGGTGTGCTCTACCACTGAGCCACACGGGCAAAAGATAACTTCGGTTTTTTAGTTTTAAGTTACAATGCTGGGAGCTTTGCTTTTAACCCAGTCATTATAACTTATAACTTCGTAAGTGGTGGGCCGGGCTGGATTTGAACCAGCGTAGGCGCTAGCCAACGGATTTACAGTCCGTCTCCATTAACCACTCGGACACCGACCCAATTTGTCTCACGATTTAAAATCTTAGCACCATGTTTTATAAATTGCAAGTGATTAGAAAAAATAACTTGCAGGTAGAGATCGCAACAAAACTGCGTCTCTACCATCTGTATAAAGAATACTGGTTACACGCTCATCTCCAGCATTCGTTGCATTGGTCGCAGTGCAGCAAGGCGGATATCCTCTAACATGGTAATTTCGGGAGTACGATTTTTCATTGCCCAGTAGAGCTTTTCTAGGGTGTTTAATCGCATAAACGGACATTCGTTACAAGCACAGTTATTTATCGGCGGTGCAGGAATAAAATGCTTGTCAGGAGCTAGTTTTTGCATTTGGTGAATGATTCCAGGCTCTGTCGCAACGATAAATTCTTTGGTGGGGCTGCTTTGACAATACTTGAGTAAAGCTGCTGTGGAGCCAATAAAGCTGGCATGGCGCAATACACTACTTTCACATTCTGGGTGTGCGATCGCCTCTGCTTCGGGGTGGGCAATTTTTAACTGGACAATTTTCTTTTCTGAGAAGGTTTCATGGACAACACAGCTACCTTGCCATAGCACCAAATCTCGTCCTGTCTGTTCCATCACATAACGCCCCAAATTCCGATCTGGGGCAAAAATAATCGGCTGTTCCTTCGGTATCTGCTGGACAATTTTCACAGCGTTGGAGCTAGTACAAATAATATCGCTCATCGCCTTGATATCAGCAGAGCAGTTGATGTAAGACACCACCAAATGATTCGGATGCGCTGCTTTAAAAGCTGCAAACTCATCTGCTGGACAACTATCTGCTAAAGAACAACCAGCATTCAAATCTGGTAAAAGTACTAATTTATCGGGATTAAGTATCTTTGCTGTTTCTGCCATGAAGTGAACGCCAGCAAAGACGATCGCATCTGCATTGGTTTTTTCGGCGGCTCTGGCCAGTTGTAATGAATCCCCAATAAAGTCGGCAATATCCTGAATATCTGGCTCTTGATAATAATGCGCCAAGATAACGGCGTTGAGTTCTTTTTTGAGACTCTGAATCGCGGCAAACAAATCTAGTGGTAATTCACCCAGTTGGGTGTTTTCTCGTTGAGCTAGTGCAGTGGTAAACACAGTTTAGGGGTGCTTTATGTTGCAAATGTATGTCCTGTGGATTCAATTATAGTAGTTTTTACCAAAAATAGTGGACGGTTGATATTTTGGGGTTGTGTCAAAATCGGGCTGAGTTTCATATCCTGGAGATAGACGGCAAGGAAAGTGGCATGACCAGTCAAAAAACTCAATCGATAACCCTCAAAATTGCTGTAGTTGGAGATATTCACGACCAATGGGAAGTGGAAGATGGCGTTGCACTCAAGCATTTGGGTGTTGACTTAGTGCTGTTTGTCGGGGATTTTGGCAACGAGTCGGTGGAAGTGGTCAGAGCGATCGCATCTCTCGATATTCCCAAAGCAGCCGTGATGGGCAACCACGATGCCTGGTACACCGCCACCGAATGGGGACGCAAAAAGGCTCCTTATGACCGCTCTAAGGAAGACTGGGTACAGGAACAACTCGATTTATTAGGCTCGTCCCATGTCGGTTACGGTAAGTTGGATTTTCCCGCTTGGAATTTAACTCTAGTGGGGGGTCGTCCCTTTACTTGGGGTGGCCCAGAGTGGAAATTCGCGGAAATCTGTAAAGAACGTTACGGTGTGACGAGTTTAGAAGAATCCGCCGATCGCATCTTCAAAGCTGTTAAAAGTGCCGCTTACGAGACAATTATATTTTTGGGTCACAATGGGCCTAGTGGATTAGGCGATCGCCCCGAAGACCCCTGCGGCAAAGACTGGCATCCAATTGGCGGCGACTTTGGCGATCCAGATTTGGGCGAGGCGATTTCTCAAGCCTTGACTGCTGGTAAAACCATTCCTCTGGTGACATTTGGTCACATGCACCGAGATTTACGCCATACCAAGAAGGTGCAGCGCAAGCCCATTTTTAGAAGTCCAGAGGGGACAATTTACTTAAATGCGGCTAGTGTCCCCAGGATTGTGGAAAATGATGGCGAGAAGCTGCGTAATTTTTCCATTGTCACCCTAGAGGCGGGTGTGGTTTCGCAAGTTTCCCTAGTTTGGGTGGGGAATGACTTTCAGGTGGCTTCAGAGGAAATTTTGTACGAGCGATCGCGTATTGTGTCGTAGACATTCGCATCCAGTAGTGCAATCTGCGTAAATAATAAGGTATAGTATTATCTGTCAAGTTTAGTGCTAACCAACAAAAGCGCCTGAATAGCGTCTGAAAGTAGGATCGGCACAAGTTTGACAGATTTATTGGAGAGGTGGCAGAGTGGTCGATTGCGTCCGACTTGAAATCGGATGAGGCTAAAACCTCCGGGAGTTCGAATCTCCCCCTCTCCGTTGAAAGTTCAAATTAAGCTTGAAGGCGCATTTGAAAGAGTGTCCATCAAGACTCAAGAGCTATTTTACTTGGTCTTCCATCAGTACATCGTAATGATTGATTTGCAAAAGTTTGGTAGCCAGCACCAAAGACTCGCGGATGCATCTGCACTTGTAAAGATTCTGGATGAATACCAATAAGATCAAGGTCAAACAAGGTATGCAAATCTGCCCGTAAAAGAAGACCATTATCTGGGTGATTATCTTCTTGACCACGATATGGGGATATGTGAGATGCTTCAATGACATCTATTAGATTGCAACCAGTGATCATGCATTGGTCGCCGTAGCGCATTCGTAAAGCTTGTCTAAATGCAGGTTGTCCACGTCGAACTTTAATCTGTCGCATCGCAACTTGCCTACGATCGCCTGCTAATGGGGAATAATCTTGGGCATTTGGGTTTTCAATATTCAACCCAGCATCGTCGGCTTCCAGGTAATTCAAAGTGTTTTGTTCGGCTAACACCTTCTGGATAGAATTTGAGGTATTGTTCCATTGTTCGGACAATAATTCATATTCCATCAATAGCTCTCCAGAGGTTGGATAAAGCTGCTTAATTTCTTGAATTACAGCATAAGCTTTATCGGGTTGTGGCATCCACATATTCCGGGTTGTTGCTGACTCCAAAATCGAAAGTATGTTGTAGTAAATATTTTCCTCTATTACTGGAATGAGTCTATGTGGCTGGCCTTCAGGCCCACGAATGCATACCCATGAAAGAGTTTTTGTATTTTTATCAAAGACCATTACCATTAAGTCACCTGCTCGAATGCTGCCATAAAATGAGCCTCGTATTGCATCTCCAGCAAGACGCCAATTTTTATCAAGACCTTGTTTTCTTATGGGACGTGATTCTTCAATTACAGGCTGTAATGAGAGGTTATTGCCTTGTGCCGGAAAGTAGCGGCATCTAATGAAAACTAATCTGTCATTACTTGAAACATCAGAAAACCAGTCATGGAAAACTGGAGCATCTATATTGATTGCTCGTTCTTTTCCCGCAGCTTCGCCTACAGTAATTCGAGTATCATAGAACCATCCAATGTTTGAAAGTACAAATCGACGGATAGCGTAACTTAGGTTGCTCATGCAGAAATCTTATTACCAAAAGAATTATAAATATTAGTGTCTATTTGTTTACAAGCCGATAATAAATTAGCTCTTAAAGATTTTGCAACAGCGTATGCTAGCAGAGGAGGTACAGCATTTCCAATTTGAGTAAGTTGTGAGTTCATACTGCCTACAAACTGAAATGCATCTGGAAAAGATTGTAGCCTAGCTGCTTCTCGAAGCGATATACCACGAGCTTGGTGACTATCAAAATGAATGTGCGAATATGAATCTTTACCAATATGTGCAGGTACAGTTCGTGCTGGCTGATCTGCCCACATTTTGCGAAATTTATTAGGATAACGATGAACCTTATAAGGGGGAACAGTCGCCTTATGTATCCGCTGCCAGTCTTCACTTCCTTCAATAATCTTTTTTCCAGAATTTGTCTCTAACTCAGTTATTTTTTCATTAAATATTTGATTTGCGATTTCTAGTGCTTCAGGATACATAGCACCTGCTGGCATTCTGCGGAATATTTCGTAATCACGAGGCATATATCTAATAATATGTCCAGTAAATTCATTTGAATGTACATTAAACCCCGGCCAGTTTTTCATCTGATATGTGAAATCATTATTTATGGATAGATACTGCATTTTTAGATTGACATTTCTCGGCAATCCCTTTCCTGTCCTACCATCTAGATGGTGGTAAATTGGTGGTAAATCAGTAAATGCTTGTGCAACTGTCACGGCAGGCATCAATTTTGAAGAGAAATCATAATGATCTACGTAGTGATCGTGTGGAGACAAAACTTCAATATGGTTTTTCCCAGCACGAGAAGTTGAATAACCCATAGGAATATCATATTCGTATCGTATTTTAGGGAATGATGGTACTACATTTAACTCTTTACGTATCCCTACTAAAAACATACGTTCTCTAAGCTGTGGAACGCCGTACCAAACTGCATTCAATAGTGTATAACGGGTTTCATATCCAAGCTATTGGGCAGTTTCAGCAATTTCTTCTGCAATATTTCTCCCAACAAACTTACCCATTTCTCGCACATTTTCTATGACAAAAGCAATTGGCTTTAAGGCTTCCAAATAAGAGAGAAAGTAATGATACATTGTAGCCCTTTCATCATGTGCATGAGCATATTTCTTACCTGCTATATCCCATAATGCAGCACGGCCAAGCCTAGAAAATGCCTGACAAGGGGGGCCACCAATAATAATATCTACTTCGCTTTCAGGAGCCGCAAATAGAGGTGATAAGTGTGATACAGCAGTAAATGGACTAATCTTGGTGATATCTGTATAAGTAGCATATCCCTCTGGCGGTGCAATTCTAGAAAAATTAATTTCATGAGATTTTCGAGCATCATCGTTTAGTTCAATTGCAGTAACACATTTATATTTAGCTCGATGAAACCCAAGACTCATTCCACCACAGCCAGCAAATAAATCTACTGTGCGAAAATACCCACGTTTTACAGCCACTTCAAGCTTTAAGATTGACCAGTGTTTTGATTGCATGGCTTCAGCTTCAATTGGGGATAATTTTATCCCTTCCTCACATCACAACGTATTCTCAATTTTTATAGCCTATCAACTATCTATGCAACTGCAACAGACAAAATGCATCTTTTTCCGAAAGGTTGTGGATCTTGTATGCGATCGCACCCCATTGTGCTTGCATTATGCTATCATTTTGATAAATTCTACTTTGAGGTAAAGCAATGGCTACCCTTTATGTAAGAAATTTACCCGATGATTTGTATGCAAAACTGCAAGAGTTAGCGGCATCTGAACACCGTTCCATTAACGCCCAAGTTATAACTCTGTTAGAACAAGCTTTAAAAACTGAAGCACAGCAAATAGAAGACCAGAAACGCCAGAATGTACTTAAAGTCCTGGAAGAAAGTCGCCAGCGTCGCCGTGTGAATCCAGCAGACTTCGGATTACCTGATAGTACTCAACTGATTCGAGAAGACCGCGACAGATGACTACCCCTCTAAGATGCGTGGTAGATACCAGTGTGTGCATCAAGTATTTTATTGCTGACCCACTAACTGCCAAAGTTAATCAACTCTTCGGTCATCTCGCCAATCCACAGACAGAAATTTTTGTTCCAGACCTTTTTTACATTGAGTGTGCTAACGCTTTATTGAAGTACGTCCGTGCAAGAATGTACGCTGCTGCTGAGGTTCAGACCGATTTAGCCACCCTGAAAGCTTTTCCGTTGCGTGTTGTCTCAACGGCTGACTTGATGGCGGATGCAGTTGCGATCGCATTAAACTATAGAATCTCCGCTTACGATGGCTCTTATGTCGCACTTTCACAGCAGGTAGGTGCTACTTTGCTGGCTCTCGACGGTAAGCTGGTAAAAGCAATAGCCGTTTCGTCTTACAATGTTTCCTCATTTAATGACTTTGAGGTTCCGCCGTTGGAGTCAACATAATTACTAATTCGTAATTCGTAATTCGTTATTCAATTGTCAAAAATGCCTTTTACTTATAACCGCACGGTTCGCTTTCAAGATACTGATGCTGCTGGGGTAGTTTATTTTGCTAACGTTTTGGGTATTTGCCATGAAGCTTATGAAGAATCTTTAGAAGCATCAAGTATTAATCTCAAAGATTTTTTTACTAATCCATCTGTGGCGTTTCCCATTGTTCATGCTAGTGTCGATTTTTTACGCCCTATGTTTGGTGGGGACAAGTTACTGATTAGTTTAATTCCTCAAAAAATAGGTGTTGATAAGTTTGAAATTACTTATGAAGTAACAGTGGCTGAGGTGGTAGTTGCTAAGGCTATTACTCGCCATGTTTGTATTGATGCAAGTAGTAGAAGTAAGCAAGAATTACCTGATGAGATAGTTCAGTGGTTGGAGACGAACCGCAGAGACGCAGAGGACGCAGAGAGAAGAAGGTCGAGAGAGATTATGTGATGGAATTTTGGAGGAATTCTGTGGCTATTTGCTGTAGGTGTTGGCGGTTAATTTTACCTTGGGAGTTACGGGGTAAGTTTTGCTGGGGAATCCAATATTTTGGTATTTTAAATTTGCTGAGTTTGTCTTTGAGTAGAGTTTGGATTTTTAAGGCAGAGGTATCTGATTTTTTGGGAATGTAAATCGCTGTTAAAGCTTGTCCCCACTGTTTATCTGGGATACCGATGACACAAATATCGGCAACCATTTGAGTGGCTTGTATAGCTGATTCAATCTCTGCTGGGTAAATATTTTCGCCACCTGTAATAATTTTATCGCTGTTACGTCCAACAATATTTAAATGTCCTTGTTCGTCTAAAAAACCTAAATCATCTACTTGGAAATCATTTTGATTTTTTCTAGTTTTAGGATAGTAACCAAGGGCTAAAGATTGAGCATGAATGGTGATATTTCCTATTTGATTGGAATTTAAAATCTCACCTTGGTGATTGCGAATAGTTACTTTTGCATGGGGAAGAATTTGACCACTGCTAATTTTACCGCTCAGAAAATCATCTGGTTTGAGGGTAGCAATTTGAGAGGCGGTTTCTGTCATGCCATAGGTAGGTGCTAACCGGATGCGATGAAATCTGGCTTTTTCTAGTAGTTCGTTCCATGCTGGCGCACCTCCCAAAAGTACTGTATTAAATTGGGATAGCCATTCAGTTAATTCTGGATTTTCTAGAAGACGTTGTAACTGTGTTGGTACTAAAGATATAAAAAAATCTGATTGTTTAAAATTGAATATCTGACCTGTTTCTACTGCTTTGAAGGGTAGAATAGCTAGTTTCCCTCCAGTAGTGAAGGAGCGCATAAATTGCATTAAACCGCTCACGTGATACAGGGGTAATATGCAAAAAGAATTGACTTGCTTTAGTTGAAAGTATTCTGTAAATCCTTGTACTGATGCTGTAAGAGTTTCCCAAGTATGGATGGCAAATTTAATCCGCCCTGATGAACCACCTGTGGGAATCATAATCAGTGCTGAGTGCTGAGTGCTGAGTGCTGAGTAAGAGAGTGGGGGAGTGGGAAAGTGGAGGAGTTTTCCCCAAATAATGTCTGGCTGTACTAAATCAAAGACTTGTCGCCATTCTTGTGTTCCCCAGTCGGGGTTACAAAGGAAAACTGGACAATTAGCTGCACAAGCAGCAATAAAGCTTGCTAAAAATCGTAATGGTTCGCGTTCAGCTAAGATTACTTTTGGTGGTGTTCCACATTCTGAAATATGTGTTAATTCTAAATATAATTCTTGAGCTATTTGATTAAATTGATGGCTATCATAACCGATTAGCCAATCATTTTGAGCTAGTTTATTAAGACAGTTTAAAGGTCGTTCCATAAACTTTGAAGCCAGGGTTCTTCTTGTTCAAAAAAATGGTCGATGCCAAAACCAATTGCTCTGTTGTTTTGGGATAATTCCGCCGCTAGTTGGAGTGCTGCAAGTCTACCGATCGCAGTTTCAAATACTGACGAAAATACAGTATCAATTTCATGCTGTTGGCAAAATTTTCTCAAACGAGATGGCGATCCAACGATCCCAGGCTTGATGACAAAAATTCCTCGCCAACCTTGCTGATGACAGGTGGCGAGTTGTCCAAGTGTGGCGACAGATTCATCTATTGCGATCGCAGTTTCATAACTCGTACTCAATTCCAACATTCGCTGAAATTGTTCTACGGGTAACGGTTGTTCGATAAATTCAATTTCTAGGGGTAGTTCTGCATTTGCCTTGAGATTATCGCAAGTCCGCAACCATAAGTTAGCTTCTTCATAGCTGAGTCCACCGTTAGCATCTAATCGCAGTTTGGTAAAGGGTGGTAAGGTGTGTATTAGTGAGTCAAAAATTTCTAGTTCATCAGCGATCGCATTCACACCAATTTTCCACTTAAATGTGCGATATCCTTGCTGCCATAGAGTTTCCAATTGATTTAAAGCCGCTTTCCCAGATGGTAATAAGCCACTAAAAGATTGCGTATTGGGTATGGAAAAGAATTCACTTCCCCACTCGCAGGCTGACTCAAAGCCAAATTGACAAGCAGGTAACTCATCTGGGATGGAGAAAATTGTTTCGTCTGTGATTTCTGCTGGGAGTTGACGACAAAAATCTAAGGCTTGTTCTAGGGTTTCGGAACCAAACCAACTAATAGGGGCGATTTCTCCCCACCCGACTTTACCTGATTCATCAGTGAGACGGAGGATAATACCTTCACGAATATCCCACTTACCATGATTAGTGGTAAGCGATCGCAAAAATCTTCGCTGATATGGACGAAATTTAAATTGATAACGCATCAATTAGTAATTGCTAAAGTATAAATCCCAGTCCAAGCAGCAAGCAAGCCCAGAAATGCACGGCTACGGCAATGAATTTACAGTTACTAACTTTGTCCGGCTGATTGTGATTTTCTTGGACATGGCGGCATAATTTGAAGGCAAAGGGTAAACTTACCCAACTTAGTAACGTCCAAACTGGAAAAATCCCTAATAGCACAAATAGCAAGGTGAGGGGATAAATGCTGGCAGTAAACCAAACTAGGAGTTTGGCCCCTTTTGCTGTTCCGAGACGGACGATAGGCGATCGCTTGCCTGCGGCTATGTCATCCTTAACTTGGTGAAAGTGCGAGCAAAACAAAATTAAGGTTGTGGCAATCCCGACAATTACTGAAGCTGCTAAACTTGTCATTGACCAAGTTTGCGTTTGGCTATAATATGCTGCCTCCACTGCTAAGGGGCCAAAGGCAAAAAAGCAAATAATCTCGCCTAAACCCTGATATCCTAAGCGAAAGGGAGGGCCTTGGTACGTGTAGCCTAAACCACAGCATAGTAAAATAATGCCGATAACAGTTAGGTCATGTTGCCAAAAGGCGATCGCTAGTATGCCCAGCAATCCCAAACCTAAACACAAATTTCCTATCCAAAATATTAATGGCTTATTGCCTGTTAAATTCACCAAAGAATGGTGCTTATTTTGATCGATACCTGTTTCGGAATCAAACACATCATTACTGATATTTTCCCAGGCAAGAATTAAGATTGCCGCAGCTACAAAAGTAGAAAATACTACAGTATTGAAAGTTTTAGTTTCGGCAAATGCTACTGCTGTTCCCACCCAAATGGGCATAATGGCAACGCTATACATTGGCGGTTTAATCGCTGCCATCCATAACTTAGTGTTGGGATATAAAATTTGCTTGGTAGTCATCAGTTGTGATTAATTAAATTACCGGAATATTACTCACACTTGAGATTTTATGGTTTAAAGAGACGCTAGATATGGGTGATATACAAACAACTGTCACTTTTACTATGGCTTGTTAACCTGGTGTTGTTAATACTCACCCTCACGTTGCAGTCTCAGGCTGAAACTGTCTTATCATAGTCTGAGAACACTACAAATAAGGCAAACCCTACGCTGGTGAAATAGCAACTTAATATGTTACCTGTAAAAATACGACCACGATTAATTACACTTTAGGAAGTTAACTTAAAAAAAATTTACTATCGTTAAATCCATGACAGTTTTACCATGTCGTAGCAACTTCTTTGTAAAGCACAAAGATTTATATCAATTTCTGGTAGCAGTGCAAGAAAAGTGCGTCAAAAATAATTGCAGACAAATTGTGAGTGTTTCCCAAGAAATTGATTTAGTTGACCCTTTACTTGTATTAGATAAACTTACACAAGCAAATGAAATAAATTTTTACTTTGAGGACAGAGGTAAAGGAGAAGCGATCGCAGCAATTGATGCTGTAGCAAAATTACAGATTGATGGCTCAGACCGTTTTAATCAAGCAGAATATTTTATCAAATCTTGTCTAAAAAATATAATTAATTTTGGTAACGCAAACCAACCTTTTTCTGGGCCTCACTTTTTTTGTTATTTCAGCTTTTTTGATAAAAATGCTCAAGTAGATTATCCATTTCCGTCTGCTACCATTTTTCTTCCACGTTGGCAAGTAGCCGTAAAAAATCAGCGTTGCATATTAGTAACAAATATAATTATCAATCCAAATGTAAATATTGAAAGATTGTTGGAGAAAATTCAAAATAAAATTGAATTTATCCAAACTTTAGAAAATTACTCTACTAATATTGATTATTTTTCTACAAACTTATATAAAAAATCTCTCACAAATGCTGCCCAATTTAAACGTTCAGTAGTATCTGCTTTAGAAAAAATTCAGTCTAGTCATTTAAGCAAAATTGTATTAGCAGATATATTAGATGTAAAGTCAAGCACCCACTTTAGCCTAGTTAAATCCTTAAATAATCTTAGACAAAATCATCCTAATTGTTATATTTTTTCTACAAGTAATGGCAAAGGACAAAATTTTATTGGTGCAAGTCCAGAAAGATTAATTAGTATTAATAATCAACAGTTAATCACTGATGCCTTAGCTGGTTCTGCACCACGAGGTAAAACCCCTGCTGAAGATGCAGCTAATGCCAATCGCTTACTAAATAGTGAAAAAGAAAAGCATGAACATTCCCTAGTGCTTAATTTCATTACACAACGCCTATCCCAGTTAGGTTTATTACCGCAAATATTAGCACCCCGATTGCGACAATTATCGAATATCCAGCATTTATGGACACCAATCAGTGCTATGGTTCCCGCTGACATACACCCATTAAAGATTGTCGGACAATTGCATCCTACGCCAGCCGTTGCAGGTGCAGCACAAGATGTAGCTTGTGCCGAAATTCGTCGTTATGAAAGCTTCGAGAGAGGTTTATATGCTGCACCTCTGGGTTGGATAGATTCTCAGGGTAACTGTGAGTTTATTGTGGGAATTCGTTCAGCATTGATTGATGGCGATCGCGCAAGATTGTATGCTGGTGCTGGTATCGTGGCTGGCTCTGATCCTGACAAAGAGTTTGCAGAGGTGCAGCTTAAGCTTCAGGCGTTACTCAAAGCATTAGTTTAATGGCTAATTTCTGTTGCTGTTTTTCATAGGGCAGATGTCCATAATTATTTATTCATACCGAAAAAGTTTACAAGTATATATACTCACTATAACCACTGTGTTATGGTAATTTATAATTATTTAAGATATTCATAGGTATTGAAATACTAAATATGAATAAATCAATTACAGACAGCTACTTTTTTGAGGAGCTTAGTGACGCTGACTCTGCTCTTATCGTTGGTGGACAAAGCTCTGTAGTCGCTCCTGTTCAGATATCTGGATTTCTTTTCATTCCTCAACCAAGCTTTCTAGAAACTCCTATTCCGTCTCCTTCTATAGAAACTACTGTTCCGCTTCCTGGAGTCACAGTTGAGATGCTTCAAGAATTGGTTTCAACAGAACCTACCCCCATTCCCATGTAGGAATTGAGTTTCAAAGCCTTTCTCTGTTTCGGTAAGAGGGATGGAAGTGGAGTTTTTAGTATATTTTTAGCTTTTTCAAACAACCTTTAAGGCAATGTAAAATCTTAGGTTTGTTCTATATCAAACTTCGTAAATTGGTGTTCATTCAGTCTTGATAGATGGCGATCGCGCAAGATTGTATGCTGGTGCTAGTATCATTGCTGGCTCCGATCCTGACAAAGAGTTTGCAGAGGTGCAGCTTAAACTTCAAGCGTTCTTGAAAGCGCTAGTTTAATCTGTAGTAAAATATTAAGTAATTATCACCTTAATAGTAAGTAAATTTAACATTAATGTTAATTATATTTTTATTAACAGTAATAGTTGCAGCATTTACAGGAGCAATATTTCTTTTTGTTGCTATATGGCGTTTAGACTCAATTGAATATGGATTATTAACGTTCTGGCGGTCATTTATTGTTGCTTTACTAGGTGCTATTGCTGGTTTTTGTCTTGGGTGGTTATGGTATAAATGGAAACTTAAAACTTATCCAAGTTATTCAAATCCTGACCTGAATGGCCTAAGTCTAGCGATGATGGGGCTAGAGTTATTTTTTGTTCGGCTGTGTTTTATTCAGGCTGGAACCATTCTAGGTGCGATTTGGGGCGGAGTCCGTAGTTTAAGGTATTATGAAACACGTAGTAAACGTATCTGAGCGATCGCATTTTTACCTTTAAATCTGGCGATCGCGCGAGATTGTATGTTGGTGCTGGTATCGTGGCTGGCTCCGATCCTCACAAAGAGTTTGCAGAGGTGCAACTTAAACTTCAAGCTTTACTGAAAGCCTTAGTTTGACATTCAAAAAAGGGCGTTTTTAAACAGACTATTTGAGTTGATTTTAATTATCCAAAGAATTGTAGGCTTCATTCAGTTTGGCGGCTGACTCTTCTAATAAACGTTGTTCATGAGCATTTCTTGGTAACACCAGTTGGCGCTCAATACCTTGGGAGCTAATGATACATGGAAGTCCAAGAACAACTTCACTGCCAACTCCATAGTTAAAATCTGCTCTGGCCGATACTGGAAATATCTGCTTTTCATCTCGCAGGATGGTATCAACTAACTGACAAACTACTATTGATATGCCATAGCTAGTATTTCCTTTACGTTTAGAAATGTTATAACCTCGTTTACGGGTTAACTCTGCGTACTCTTGCTGAATTTGTTCCAGCGTTGCTCCTTGTGGTATAGGAAATTCAGCTAACAAAATTCCCCCAATAAATGCACTAGACCAAACGACAAATTCACTGTCTCCATGCTCTCCAATCACATAAACATGAACGTCTTGTTTACTAACGTTCAGTCGCTTACCAAGTTGATATCTTAGTCTAGCAGTATCAAGAACGGTTCCCGAACCCAAAATTAGGTTTTCTGCTCTAGTAGAACTGGCGATCGCAATCCGTGTTAGTACATCCACTGGGTTGCTAACGATAAGTACGATTGAATTCGGTGCAACTCGATCCAATTCTTTCATCGTCGAACGCACGATCTCTGCATTATCGTTCAATATATCTAATCGGCTTTGTCCTTCTTTTTGCCGCACCCCAACAGTCACGACAATCACATCAGAATCAGCTAAATCTTCATACTGATTTGACGCTATAATTTCCATGTCTTTAAGTAAAGGAATGGTATCTTCAATATCCCATGCTTGCCCCTCAGCTTTTGATAAAGTTCGGTCAAAAAGGACGACTGTTACACATTTACCGAGTAGCACTAAAGCATTTGCTACATTTGCACCCACATTACCCGCACCAATAATACCGACCTTGGATATTTTGCTACTCATGCCAAATCTATTTTTTTGTAACTGGCCTGATAGGTTAATGTTAACTCTATAACTAACCGTTTCGAGTCAAGATTCTTGAAGCGATCGCTTCATCTCAAAGATTTGATGTGTTGACGCAAAACAGAATTGATGAGTATTTTGTGTTCGACATTCTGAAATTGAAACCAAGCTATCATATCTGGAATAATCTGAATTAAGTTATGTGCTTGAATTGCTGGCAATCTCAACATTACCTTCTCCAAAAACTCATCGTTTAATAATGGAATATTCAGAATAATCAATGTCGTCATCTGACTTCAATTCCAAAGCTTCCCAATTAGGATGTGAGATATTGTTTAAATCGTTGGTGTTCATTATGTTTTAGTTTCAGTATCGTAGATGCTTTATGAAAATTGAAGTGGTTAAAGCTACTCAACAACACAAGTCAGTGCTGTGTAATTTAATGGAACTATACCAGTATGACTTAAGTGAGATAGAAGCTAAAGATGTAGATGACTGTGGCTTGTTTGGCTATCGATATTTTGATTACTATTGGACAGAACCTGAGCGACATCCATTTCTAGTTAAAGTTGATGAAAAACTGGTAGGGTTTGTACTTGTTAATCAGCACACTTACCTTCATCAAGATAACAATGCTAAGTCTATTGCTGAGTTCTTTATTCTCAAGAAGTATCGAAATCAAGGTATTGGTGAACAGGTAGCTACTCACATTTTCAACCAGTTTCCCGGCAGTTGGGAAGTACGGCAGACTGCTTTAAACTTAGGCGCACAAGCTTTTTGGGATAAGGTAATTAGTCAATACACTAATGGAGCTTTTAACGAGGTTTTTTTAAATGATTATCGATGGCATGGCCCAATTAAAACTTTTGATAACTCAGATAAACTATTAACATAAAAAATACACCGGATAAATCGGTGTATTTCTAGCGTTACTAGAGCATATAGTTTTAATGATACTTTACACCAAATCCTGATGAGTAAAAGCTTTAGCATTCGCCCCAGTGTAAGTAGCTACAATATGACCATCGCCACTCATTTGATATTTGTATGTCACTAATCCTTCTAAACCAACAGGGCCGCGGGGAGGCATTTGTTGCGTACTAATTCCTACTTCTGCACCAAAACCATAGCGGAAGCCATCAGCAAATCGGGTAGAACAATTGTGGAATATATTCGCTGAATTTACTAGTCCAAAGAAAGTTTCAACAGATGCTGAATCTTCAGTGATAATGGCATCGGTATGACGAGAACCATATTCGTTAATATGTGCGATCGCAGCTTCTATAGAGTCTACAATCTTTATCGACAAAATAAAATCGCTGTATTCTGTTTCCCAGTCTATCTCTGTTGCAGGTACAATGTTAGGTAAAATTTTCAACGTGCGTTGATCGCCTCTTAATTCCACATGGCGTTCTTGCAAAGCCTCAGCAACTTGGGGTAAAAATTCTCTAGCAATTGATTGGTGAACTAACAAAGTTTCAATTGCATTACAAACAGCAGGGTATTGCGCTTTTGCATCGACGGTAATCGGAACTGCTTTAGAAATATCGGCGGCTTCATCTATATAAAGATGACAAATTCCGTCGGCGTGACCTAGTACCGGAATTCGTGTATTTTCTTGCACAAAGCGCACAAAGGAATTAGAACCTCTGGGAATAATTAAATCCACATATTTATCTAACTTCAAAAGTTCTAAGGTTTCTTCTCTAGTTGTGAGCAACTGTACCGCATCTGGATCAACAGCAGTTTGCGATAATCCTTGTTTGATAGCTTTAACTATCGCTTCACAAGAACGTACTGCTTCCTTTCCACATTTGAGGATTACACCATTTCCCGATTTGATTGCTAAAGAAACAATTTGAATCGCTGCCTCTGGACGGGCTTCAAAAATAATCCCCAAAACGCCTAAAGGACAGGTGATGCGCTTCAAAATTAAACCAGTGTCAAGTTCGCGGTGAATTTGGACTTTACCAATTGGATCGGCTAGCTTACCAACATCTCGTACCCCAACGATCGCATCTCTTAATTTATGTTCATCCAACTGTAAGCGCTTATAAAGTGGTTGAGGAATTCCTTCAGCAGTAGCAGCTTTACAATCAGCAATATTTGCTTGTAAAATTTCATCTCTAGCTGATTCTAAAGCTTGCGCGATCGCTTCAATGGCCTGATTTTTTGCCTCAGTAGAGAGAATCGCTAGCTTACTTGCAGCTTGGCGGGTTTGTCCAGCGATCGCAATTAGGGGAGAAGCTATATCAAAAATAGTCATAGTACAAATCTTTACTTTTTCCTCATCTTATCAATCTCAGGTTATGTTCATCATTCGTCTTCCTCCAATCGGGTGAACCATTTGGGTAATCAATAATTACTCTGATTGGGTGAAGTAAGACTGGGTTCAAAATATGTATTCTCTGAATATCAAACACGGACAAATAGGTACTAAGTTTACAGCAACAAAAATATTCTAAGTATTATTACAGGTTTATTTGAAAATCTTAAACATGATTTATGCGTTCCCCAGGCTAGAGAGACATAGTAATATATGTTTCCCTAGTCTTTTACTTAAGTAGATATTTTATACTGTCATTATTTAAATTTTTACGAAATTGCAGTGACGATCGCTGGATCTATTGAGTATTGATAGATCAAATACCACTCCTTCAGTAGGGAGATCCTATGTCATTGCAATCTGCATTAAATGCCTTAAACCAAAAACGTTATCAAGAAGCGGTTGAATTACTCGAACAATTCTGCCGCGATTCTGTTGAACACAATTCCTCAGATTATCTTTCAGCACAGATGTGGTTGATGAAAGCCTATCAAGCCACAGGCGAAATCGAAAAAGCCAAGGCCCTGTGTCAAAAGTTAATCATGAGTGAAAACCCACAGGCTCGCAGTTGGGCAGAACAAGCTAGTCAATCCTTCCACCAAACGCCATCTAACGTTAGCCAAAAAGCTGGTCGCGCCGCTACGACTGGGATGAAATTAGCGATGGGGGGAGTGGGTGGTAGTTTGGCGTTAGCTTCTGGTGTCACCATGACCTTGCTGTTTGGCATGGTGTTGGCTTTAGGTTTGAGCTTAGTATTTATTTTGGGTAACGATAATCCACTCCAAGGATTAGCGATCGCTATTGGTATTACTCTAGTTTTTAATATCGCTGCCTTTTTCATATCTCCATTCATCATGGACTTAACTCAAGGTTGGCTTTACCAAACTCGCTGGGTAGAGTTAGCAGAAGTTGAAATCCTAAGTCCAGAGACAGCTAAAGTTATTCGCCAAGTCTGTGAGCAGAAAAAGCTGAAAACGCCGCGTTTGGGAATCATTAACGACCAAAACCCTACGGCTTTTACTTATGGCTCATTACCAAACAGCGCCCGTTTAGTCGTCAGTCAGGGACTTTTCACATACCTCGATGACGATGAAATTGCTACTGTTTATGCCCACGAACTGGGGCACATCGTCCACTGGGACTTTGCAGTGATGACAGTAGCTTCTACCTTAGTGCAAATTTGTTACTTGATTTACAGCACAGCCAGAAGATTTGGGCGTGGCGGTGGCGATAGCAAAATTAAAGATGCGATGCAAACTGCTGCCTTAGTTGCTTACGTGTTTTATGTCGTCGGTACTTATCTAGTGCTGTATCTCTCCCGCACACGGGAATATTTTGCTGACCACTTTGCAGCCGAAAGTACGGGTAATCCCAATGGATTATCCCGCGCTTTGGTGAAGATTGCTTATGGGATATTAGAAGAAGGTTCGCGGACACAAGAACCCAGCCGTTTAATTGAAGGAACTCGCGCCTTGGGTATCTATGACCATAAAGCCGCCGCTTCCACAGGAACCGCTTACCGCATTGCATCCGATACCCAAAAAATTGGTCGCGTCTTTCTGTGGGATATGTTTAACCCTTGGGGCTGGTGGATGGAGTTAAATTCCACTCACCCATTGACAGGTAAACGAGTTCGTGCATTAAGCACATACGCCGAACAATTGGGTTTACCAACTGAGTTTGATATGGGGCGAGTTATTGGAGAAGGTAAAAGCCTTAATAAGAGTAAGCTTTACGGCAACTTCTTTTTAGATGTTGTACTCTACGGTGCTGAAACAATTGGTTTCTTGGCTGGCTTGGTAACAGGTGTGATTTTGTTGTCAAGTTCCCCAAATACAGGTTTAGTATTGGGTGCGCCACTAATTGGCTTAGGGATCGGAATTTTCGTCAAAGCTTTGGTAATGTTCCCCGACTACAAGCAAGCACCAGAAACCGATATTCTCACCCTGATGTCAGACCCTTATGCCAGTCCGTTGCGTGGACAACCTGCAAAACTGGAAGGTCAACTTATTGGTCGTGGCGACGCTGGTTATAAATTTGGTTCCGATTTAAAAATTCAAGATCGTAGCGGAATGCTTTATTTGCATTACGCCTCACGCTTTGGCCCCATCGGCAATTTTCTGTTTGGGATGAAGCGAGTCCAAAGTTTGATTGGCGAACAAGTTGGGGCTGTAGGTTGGTTCCGTCGAGGTGTTGCGCCTTGGATGGATTTAATTCAACTCCAGAGTGAAAATGGCACTATCGTCAACAGTTACCATCGCTTCTGGTCATTCATCCTTAGCGGTGGATCGATTATCCTGGGAGTGGTCTTGATTATGTTTTTGAGCCGCAGCTAGCAAAGTTTCTAGGCTGCTGTGAAAGCATTTCTCAGTCCATCCAAGCTTTAATTTGTTAGGAGGTAGTTAGTAACTGCCTCTTTTTTTAATACCCCCTTAATCCCCCCGATGCAAAGGTGGGAAACCGGAAATCTAATTCCCTCCCCTTTGCAAGGGGAGGGTTAGGGTGGGGTAATGGCATTTGTTGATTTGGAGTTCGCATTTGTTGATTTGGAGTTCGCATTTGTTGATT
>NZ_JAVRCI010000110.1:0-18711 GCF_034530835.1 Nostoc sp. DedQUE12b
CCGGAACTTTGGGTGCAGGATGCGGGGGCGGATAAAGCAGAGGTATATCCACTGTTGGGCGATCGCTATATTCTCGGTCGTAGTTCCAAATCCAGCGATATCGTCATCCGTAACCCTGTTGTCAGTCAAATTCACCTGTCACTATCGCGTAATTCTACTCAGCGCACACCAGTTTTCACGATCAAAGACGAAAACTCTACCAATGGCATTTATCGTGGCAAGCGTCGTGTTAGTTCCCTAGAACTGCGTCACGGCGATATTCTGACTCTGGGACCCCCAGAACTCGCCGCTTCTGTACGCTTGCAATATGTAGATCCACCAGCATGGTATGTCAAAGCTGCAAGTTGGACAGCTTATGGTGTCGGTGGTGTCAGTGCCCTGTTAACATTAGTGATTGGCGTCGAATGGCTGAAATTTTCAGTCAAACCTCTACCAACAGCGACACGCGCTCCAGTAGTTGTTTATGCCCGTGATGGAGCCACTCCCCTGAGAGAGCCTCGGACAATCTCTCATATAGACATGAAGCGATTAGAGGAATTTGGCCCTTATTTGCCTGCTGCGGTAGTGGCTTCAGAGGATAGTCGTTATTACTGGCACTTTGGAGTTGATCCTTGGGGGATTTTACGAGCTGTGCTGATTAATAGCCGCAGTGGAGATGTACAACAAGGAGCTAGTACTGTAACCCAGCAAGTTGCCCGCAGTTTGTTCCGCGAGTATGTAGGCAGACAGGATACCCTTGGCCGGAAATTGCGGGAGGCAGTTGTCGCCCTAAAGCTCGAAACCTTTTACAGCAAAGATGATATTTTGCTGATGTACTTAAATCGGGTTTTTTTGGGAGGGGATACCTCTGGCTTTGAGGATGCAGCCCGATATTACTTTGAGAAGTCGGCTAAAGAATTAACTTTGGCAGAAGCAGCAACATTAGTCGGAATTTTACCAGCACCCAACGCCTTCGATTTTTGTGGAGATGGGCCAAATAAACTAGAAGCGGCTGAATACCGAAATCGTGTGATTAAGCGGTTGCTGGAAATGGGCAAAATTAAAGCAGAGGATGCGAACCGAGCTAGACGTTCCACTGTTCAAATTAGTCCTAAAGTCTGCGAACAGCAAGCTAAAACGATCGCACCTTATTTTTATAGTTACGTTTTCTCTGAACTGGAATCAATCTTGGGAGAAGGAGCAGCAAGAGAAGGAAACTATATCATTGAAACCAAGCTTGATCCAGCGATACAGAGACAAGCAGAAGCAGCGTTGAATAATTCAGTGAACAACTCTGGTAGAAATTTTAATTTTTCTCAAGGAGCAGTAGTCACTCTTGATTCTAGTACAGGCAGTATCCTGGCAATGGTAGGCGGAACTGATTACAAAAAAAGTCAGTTCAATCGTGCTGTTCAAGCCAAAAGACAGCCAGGTTCCACCTTCAAAATCTTTGCTTATACTGCTGCTATTCAACAGGGAATTCCAGAATCAAAAAGTTATTCTTGCGCCCCTTTAACTTGGCAAGGCTTTACTTATAAACCCTGTCGTGCTGGTGCTGACACTAGTTTAGATATTGCCACCGGGCTAGCGCTTTCAGAAAATCCCATCGCCTTGCGAGTTGCCAGACAAGTCGGGCTAGATAAAGTTGTGGCAATGGCGCAGCGTTTGGGGATAAAATCAAACCTCGATCCGGTTCCCGGCTTGGTACTGGGTCAAAGCGTAGTCAATGTTTTGGAAATGACTGGTGCTTTTGGCGCTATTGGCAATCGCGGCGTATTGAATCCTCCCCATGCCATCAGCCGAATTTTAGACAGTGGTGATTGCAGCGATCGCAATGATATCAAAACCTGTCGTGTAATCTACTCCTTCGACCAAGATCCAGGTGCCAACAAACGAGTGTTGACAACTAATGTCGCCGATGAAATGACTAGTTTGATGCGTGGTGTAATCACAAGGGGTACTGGTCGTAGTGCTGCCATTGGACTAGGGGAAGCTGGTAAAACTGGCACGACTGATAAAAACGTTGACTTGTGGTTTATTGGTTTTATCCCCAGTCAGCGACTTGTAACTGGCGTTTGGTTGGGAAACGATAATAATTCCCCGACATCTGGTAGCAGCGCTCAAGCAGCTCAGTTGTGGGGAAATTATATGCGGAGAATTACAAGGTAATTGGGCATTGGGGACTGGAGACTGAGAAGAGTTTTCAATTCCCAATCTCCGGTAATGATTTCAAAATGATTAGACAATTAACACTAGACTCTTGACTAGCAATAACTTGACCGCAAAATTTGTTCAACTGGAGACTAGCGAAAAAACTTAATTCCCAATCCCCAATTTTAATCCCCAATTACTGATATCCCTTCCAAGGAGTGACTTCCAGCTTGCCGTTAGGCTTGAATATCACTTGAAAGTGGGCTAGAGGTTCTTTGTCATTAGGAGCAGCTACATTAGAACCATAGATGGCGTTAAACATCTTAGGAAGAGGTGTTTCTCGGAAATAATCAAAGGCGACTTGATTAAGTGGTTCATAGTCAGCAATTACACCATCTTTGTTGAGTGCTACCCGATATTTCAAATCTCGCGTAAAGGTGGGGGTAC
This sequence comes from Nostoc sp. DedQUE12b, assembly GCF_034530835.1. Taxonomy (NCBI): domain Bacteria; kingdom Bacillati; phylum Cyanobacteriota; class Cyanophyceae; order Nostocales; family Nostocaceae; genus Nostoc; species Nostoc sp. DedQUE12b. The sequence goes on from NZ_JAVRCI010000110.1 coordinate 2,578, forward strand.
CACTCCAGGTTTGGCGAACTGTATTATAAAGTTTTTTATTTAAACCTTTAGTGATATTGGAGTCAGTAATTTTTGCACCGACTACCTCTGGTGTTTTAGCATATCCTCGCCAAGGGCTAACTTGTAGCACACCATTTGTAGTAAACACTATTCGGAATTGGGCGATTGGTTCATTAGAAATGGGAGCGCGGTTAGCAGGATTATAAAGTAGGTTAGGCAGAGGAGTTTGCTCGACTCCTTGATTAGCGTCTTTATTCACCGCTTTATAACCAACGATCGCTCCATCCGCAGCTACACCCAAACGATAGATCAAATCCTGTTGCAATCCTGAACGCTTAGTCCAAGCTGGATGAACTTGGTTATACACTTGACGATTCAATGCACGTAGCTGGGATGGGTCGGTAATTTCTGGAACTGTATTTAAAAGTGCTTCTAAATCTTTGACTACTGGCTTTTCATTAGCTGTGGGTGTTTCTGTAGGTGTTGCAGCCTCGATGGGTGTTGCAGCTGCTGATGCTGGAGGATTAAGGCTCTTTGTTGTAGAGCTGGTTTGCTCATCTGGCTTAGGTTGCGGTGGACGAATTTGGGGAGGTGGAATCAAGTTAAATGCGATCGCTGCTACTGCTAAACTTGATACTCCCACAGCCGCAGGAATAGCCTGCCTAATTACAGCCTGACTAGCACCGCCATAGCGTCTAGTAACTGGTTGTAGTTCTAGGGATAATTCCGGTAAAGTCTGAGTATCAGCAAAAAACTGATCCACTGCTTCTACCAAATCAAACAACTGTACCGTATTCAAATCTATTTCAATAGGGGGACGTTTAGAATTATTAGAGTGAGACTCGAACCCCTCTGGAGCATTCTCTGAATGTATGATTAACCTGTGGCGGTTGCCGTCAATTTTTTGAAACTCTACTAGCTCCAATTCTTGGTTGTGTGCTTGCGGATTGGGTACAGTACTCAGAAATTCTTGGGCGTAACCACTAACAGCCCTCACCAAACTTTCAAAAAATTCCCGCCCTCCGGTTAGGGGTTGATTATAACCAGATAAATAGCATTCTGCATTTACCAATATTGATAATTCTGGGCGCATTTCCTGGAACTGTGCAGCCCTAGTGACATCACTTAACCCTTCTAAAAGAAGAGTACAATTAGGTAGACTGTACTTACGTTGAATATTCATTCCACTTCACCGTCAAAAAGACTAATCCAGAACCGCTGCATTCCAGCAGTACCAGTACAAAATAGTAATTGTCCTAACAAATTTATTGCTAGCGCATCTAATTTTTCATCAGAAGTTAATGCTAGTGCACCAGAACGTCGAGCATTCATCCGGCTTTTAAAATGCGCTCTAAACCGCTCTAAATAATTAGATAACCGCAAATTCTGTTCTAATGGAATCTGTTTTTCTTCCATTTGTTGACATATCATTAATAACTGGCGGATGACAACAGTTAAACGCCGTGCTATGTAGCAAGCAATGACCACCAAAGCTTTTGCTTCCATAATAGTTAAGGGACGGCGCATGTGCGCTCTTCGTAGCGGGTTAGAGCTACGCATCCGCCATAAATTCACCCTGTCTTTAACAATTCCTTTAAGATCCAACTCTTGAGCAAAAGCCAGGATTGCTTCCGAACCACCAAGTTCTAAAGCTTCAATTGCCAGTAAAATTAGGTCAATTTGCAGCCTGGTTCTCCGAGGACACGTTTTGGAAGCGATCGCAGGATCTGGTAAAGTGTCCAGAATCATCGGCAGTGAATCTTGGGTTGGACTGTTGAACGGCGTTAAACTTGCTGAAACATTCATTCTATAAATACCTTGTGCGGTTCCAACAGACTAGATAAAACAAATTTAAGATCGGTAGCCAAGACTTGAGCCTTAGACTTGTGGCATGGCAGTAACATGACTACCTGATATATACATTACTTAACTCTTTCTACTCAAAGTTTTCCCTATATTGAAATCAAAATTTTAAAACATAACTAAATTCACCTCATTTATTAGTGAAATACCTTTTATAGCTTGGTTTAGATTCTAATTATCGTCAATGAAGAGCGAAGCTTTAGCCTCGACCTCCAATTGACCCCCAGCGTATGACATTATAGTGTACGATTTTTCAGGTATCTGAAATTGGGCACTTGTACTGAGCGAAGTCGAAGTATTGAGCATTGGGCACTTGTACTGAGCGTATCGCTAAAGCGAAAGCTCCGCTAACGCGTAGCGTCTCGTAGAGAAGTCGTTGGCACAGCCTCTTTAAGAGTTGTATTGGGCATTGCTTATTAATTTATCTACCTCATTCCCCATGGCCCATTCCCCATTCCCTACTCCTTTATTCCCCATTTTATGGATTTAAAGTCTCTCGTTCGTGACATTCCAGATTTCCCGAAACCCGGAATTTTATTTCGGGATATTACTACGTTACTGCGCGATCCAGAGGGACTGCGCTACACTATTGACTTTTTAACACAAAAATGCAAAGACGCAGGAATAACAGCTGATTATGTCATTGGTATGGAGTCGAGGGGATTCATTTTTGGTTCGCCTCTGGCTTATAAATTAGGAGCTGGTTTTATTCCCATCCGTAAAAAAGGGAAGTTACCAGCAGCCGTTCACTCAATTAAATATGAATTAGAGTATGGTACAGACTGCCTAGAAGTCCATCAAGACGCTTTACACCAAGGTAGCCGAGTTTTGATTGTGGACGATTTGATAGCCACAGGTGGAACTGCAAGTGCGACAGCAAAATTGTTACAGAAGATTGGCTGCGAACTAGTAGGATTTGGGTTTATTATCGAGCTACGGGATTTACAAGGGCGTACACATTTACCGGACGTGCCGATTATCTCTTTAATTGAATATTAGTCATAGGTCATTAGTCATTAGTCATTAGTCATTGGTCAATAGCAAAACAACTGGCAAATGACAAATGGCAAAGGACAAATGACGAAAGACAAATGACAAAGGACAAAATATAAATGACATCTACGAAAATTTCCTTGGAGACAGGTCGGGATTGGCTAATCGGGCTAGTCACGAGCGAAACTTTTGTTTATGTGGCAAAGCGACTATTGCAGGCACTGCTAACTTTGTTGTTGGCGTCAGCGTTGTCGTTTTTCATCATTCAACTCGCTCCCGGTGATTATGTAGATACGCTGCGGCAAAATCCGAAAATATCTCCAGAAAGAATTGAGGAAATCAAACGGCAGTTTGGTCTAGATAAGTCTTGGCCAGAGCAATTTGGGTTATGGCTATGGCGAATCTTGACCAAAGGGGATTTTGGCACGAGTTTTATTTATCAACGTTCAGTGGCATCGCTGTTGTGGGAACGAGTACCAGCGACTTTGCTATTAGCGATCGCATCTTTAATTGTCACATGGGCGATCGCTATCCCTCTAGGGATCTTTGCCGCCGTTAAACAAAATAGGCCAGCAGACCGGATTTTACAAGTGATTAGTTACGCAGGACAAGGCTTTCCTAGTTTCATCACTGCCTTAGCGCTGCTGGTTTTAGCCCAAATCACCTCGCCGCTGTTCCCAGTGGGTAGCATGACTAGCATCAATCACTCAGAACTGTCGTGGTTTGGCAGAATCTTAGATATCGGTTGGCACATGATTTTACCCACAATTGCACTCTCAATTACTAGTTTTGCTGGTTTGCAACGCATCACTCGCGGCGAATTATTAGATGTGCTGCGTCAAGACTACATCCAAACGGCTCGTGCCAAAGGTTTGCCAGAAAACCGCGTCATCTATGTTCACGCACTCCGCAACGCGATAAATCCCTTAATTACCTTATTAGGTTTTGAATTAGCTGGTTTATTAAATGGTGCCTTCATCGCCGAATTTTTCTTCAACTGGCCTGGTTTAGGGAGATTGGCTTTACAAGCTTTACAAGCTCAAGATTTATATTTATTAATGGCAAGCTTGATAATGGGCGCAGTACTGCTGATTGTTGGCAATTTAATCGCCGACTTGATGCTCAAAGCAGCCGATCCACGCATTCGCTTAGAAAATCTCAATTAGCAGCAATTCTAAATTCAAAAAATCAAAACTTATTGGGCGTTTTCCAGAGTCCTGTCAACTATCAAACAACAAAAAGGTAGCCAGAGTGCGGATGTTGTTGAAGAAAGTGTTGCTTATTCCTCATCATATCTTGAATTTGGCTACTCTCAGTTTCAAGCTATTTCTGCGTGCTGCAAAAAATTGTGAATTGCTGTTTAACTAATTATTTTACTAAGATTTAGGCTTAGCTTTTTGCACTCGTATATTTAAGAGTTTTTTTCTAAGCGGGCGGCGGGAATCGAACCCGCATTAATAGCTTGGAAGGCTATAGTTTTACCACTAAACTACGCCCGCAAATTTCCAACCCTATAAGCTTAACACAGCTTCTTTAAAAATTCAAGTTATTTAGTTGGAATTTGCGGGTTGCATTTTGATCCTCACATACAAATTGCTCAATTCTGGTTTTGTGCCATCGTTATTGTGGGCAGCAAGAAAGTTTTCTGTTTTGAAAACTTCGCTCAGGACTTGCTCGTATGTACTTTTTTCACTTTGCAGTTTTGCTGGTTCTATTTCTAGAACTACAGCCTGTTGAAAGTTACCATTCTGATCAATTATCAAGCTAGCCAAGAGTTGTGCTGGCTCAAGTTCCGAATTATGGACAAGAAAACTTGGGTCTAATTGTTTTGTGTTGCTTCCCCTGTATAAAGCGATAACGTCGGGTAAAGCATCTTGTCGGAATCCTTTTGATTGTATCAAGCTAATCACTTCATCTCTAGATAAGGGAGCTACTATTGCTACCGATGCTCCTTGAGTCGAAGTCGCTGGAGTTTCTGTAGTCGAAGTTGCTGGAGTTTCTCGAGTCGAAGTTGCTGGAGTTTCTCGAGTCGAAGTTGCTGGAGTTTCTGTAGTCGAAGTCGCTGGAGTTTCTCTAGTGGAAGTCGCTGGAGTTTCTCTATCTTCAGGTTCTGAAATTGGTCGATTTGATGGAATACCTGTTGGTAGTTGCGTTCCCTTTCCCAGTTTTATTTCTTGACGACGGTTCCAAGGTAAATTACCGACTGGAACTGTAGGTGTCGGTGTGACTTTAGCTATAGGTTTTGGCGTAGCTTTAGGTGTCGGTGTCGGTTTCGGTGTCGCTTTAGCTATAGGTTTCGGTGTTGGTGTGGGGACTATCTGCTGTCTAGAAGGTTCGCTATTAGGTTGAGAGGCGTAAATTCGGCTCTTTTTCTGGAGATTCTCAGGAGAATTTATTGCGCCAAAATCTTGATTTCTAGGCGTAGTTCGTGCTGTTTGTGATGAACGTGCTGGTACAGACTTTTGAGTAGAGGATGGTGGCTTTGACGAAACTATTTTGGCTGTTGATTTTGATTTGATTACTGATTTTGTTTTAGGAGCAATGTCTATCAATTCAACGGGAACAGCAGATTGATTTTGCTGGGGAAACCACAGACCAAATGCATTAGATGAGCGCATCAGCCAGAACACCAGCAAGTGCAGAGAGACTGAACTGACAACGACAAAAATCCACAAACCTGGTGGATCGGTGTGTCGTCTCCAGACCTTGGCTGGAATTGGAGTTTTGTCTGCAACCGATGGTGTCATATTATATAAACTGGATATGATTATGCACTTTTATTCATTGGTAATGCTTTAAAATACCAGTCTAAATTTTAGCGATTAACCATTACCTCTGGTGAAACAGCAAAAGTCAAAACTGTTTCATCTACTCCTTTAAGTTCTAGCGGACTCCCTTTAGTAATTTCTCCTTCCTGCAAATAATCTGCTACGGCAGCAGAAACCAGGATTGTACCGGGAACAGCGGCAGCTTGCAACCTGGCGGCAATATTCACACTTGGGCCAATAGCAGTATAATCGGCGCGTTCAGCGCTACCAAACATCCCCACAACAGCAGTACCTTGGTGAATACCACACCGGAACTGTACGCTAGTAAGTTTGTCGCTATCGAATACACCTTGCTCTCGCCAACGCTGGTTTAAGTCAGCCAGTGAGCGGTGCATTGCTCTTGCTGTATTAATGGCACGACGCACTTGTTCGTTAGGGGTTAGTTCTTCCGGCGCTCCATATAAAGCTAAAATAGCATCTCCCATAAATTTATCTACAGTGCCACCATTACTAAAGACAACTTTGGTCATGGCTTCTAAATATTCATTTAGCAACTCTGCAACTCGTCGGGATCTGAGAGTATTTGCTAGCTGTGTAAAACCCACAATGTCGCTAAACAAAACTGTAATTAAACGTGGTTCTGGGCGCAAATCTAACGTTAAATCTCCGGTTGCAGCTTTTTGCACCAATACAGCAGGTAAAAAGCGCTTTAGCACCGATTCTGTTAGATAAGTATTTAACTCCACAATTCGCCGTTCATTTTCTTTCAACGCTAAAAGATTGCGAACTTCCGCCAAAAGTTCCCGATCGTTGAATGGTTTTGCTAAATAAGCGTCCGCGCCATGTTCTGTACCTTCGATGCGGGTTTCTTCATCTACTTTCGCTGTCAGCAGAATGATTGGTGTTCCTTTCAACGTCTCCTCATTGCGGATCATCTGAATCATCTCAAGTCCGCTTACTAACGGCATCATTAAGTCAGTCACAATCAAGCTGGGTAGAATTTCCTTCGCTCTACTGTGCCCTTCATGGCCGTTACGAGCCGTCTGTACATGATAGCCATTGCGGCGGAAAATCTCAGATACATAGGTTCGCAAATCGGGGTTGTCATCTACAACTAAAATTGAGTGCTGAGTCTTATGTGCTGAGTCTTGAATATCAACACTGGGGGAGAGGTTTATTGTAATATCTTCAATATTGTCTGTTGTTGACTCTACTAGTTCTAAATCAGCTAATTCTACGCTAGCGCGGTTTGTATTCACTTCGGTAGGCGTTTCTAGTACTTGCTGTGCATGTAAATGAGCATTTCCAGTCACCAGCCATAAACTAAAAGTAGTACCTTCACCATAAACTGATTCCACAGTGACTTGACCACCATGTAATTCTACTAATTCTTTAACTAAAGCTAAACCCAAACCACTGCCTTCATAGGAGCGGTTTGCTGAACCTTCAGCTTGGCGAAAGCGCTCAAATAGGTGGGGAATTTGTTCTTTAACAATACCAATTCCAGTATCTTGCACTTGTAATATGCAGCGATCGCGCTCAGATTTTAGTCTGACACTGATGGTGCCACCTTCAGGAGTAAACTTCATGGCATTTGACAAGAGGTTATAAACCACCTTGTCAAATTTTTCCATGTCCAAGTACACCGTCAAACACTCATCTAACTGAGTAACGAGATGCAGTCTCTTTTTCTCACAGTAAGGACGAAAAGATTCAACTATTTGGCTGACAAATTCGACTAAATCACAAGGATGGAAGCTAGGCTGCATTCTCCCCGCATTCAGGCGTTGTAAATCCAGCAGTTGATTTACCAGTCGCAGCAGGCGGCGGGAGTTACGCAGGGCGATCGCACTTTGAGAGTAAGATAATCCCTCACCAGCTGCCACCGCCGACTCTAAAGGCCCTTGAATCAAAGTAATCGGTGTGCGAAACTCATGGGAAATATTTTGGAAAAATTCGGTTTTTTGTTTGTCTAATTCCAGTAAGCGTTCAGCTTGTTGGCGAGTTTTTTGATACAAGTGTGACTGCTGGACAGCGATCGCGGCTTGCGCTGCCACTGCTTTTGCCAAATCGATATCAGATGGCAACCATTGGCGTACTTTTTTACCTTCATGCAATGTAATACTACCGATGCATTTACCATCTGCCAGTAATGGCACAAACATTAGCGATCGCGCTGGCATTTTTAGAGGCAAATCAAAACCCCGCACATCTGAGGGAGAATGGCTCACATTACCAATTACCACAGGTTCATGTGTCTGTAGCATTTGTTGGAGGATGGGATTTTCCTGAATCGATGCTTGAGAATAGGGTAATCTCTGGTTTGATAAGTGATGATTGCTACTTGAATGATTCTCTGGATCTGGTGATGCCTGGGTTGGACTGTGCCTACTTAAATTTTCTAGATGTTGAAAACTATCATACAAACCCACACACTCAACAAACTCATCTTCCTCTGTCCACAAAGACAAGACGCAGCCATCAACTTGTAAAGCTTGTCCCAATTGTTGGGTAATTGCCGCAAAGATATCTTGAGGATCTAAGCTAGAGCGAATCGCGCTAGTAATCGTATTAATCAGGCTTTCTCGCTTGGCAAGGGCACGTACTTGTTCGTAAGCATAAGCTTGAGACAAAGCTAAAGCTGCCTGATCTGCTACCATCAGCACTAACTGCACCTCATCATCGCCCCAGAAGCGAGGAACAGAACACTGGTGCAGTGCTAACACTGCCATCAGTTCTTGTTGGCAGATCAATGGCACAACCAAACTAGAACAAATGTTAGCAGCAGCAAAAGCTTGCCCACGTTCACGCAGTTCGGGAGTGTTACCGTGAATGCGCTCATCATCGATCGCATCGTGAATCACTTGAACTTCACGGGTTTCCCACACTGTCTGAGCCAAAAGAGGCAGAGGAGTTGCAGAGGATATAGCGGGCACAGAGGAAAGACTTCCTGCTACTTCTGCTCCGATCTCCTGCACCTCTGCTTCTTCAGAAAGAGGCTTTTGATAAATAAACCCTTTATCCGCTAACTGCTCATCTTGGAAGGGACGTAGCAGACAAACATCCACCTCCAACATGTGACCCACTGTATCTACAATTGCTTGCAAAATTTGTCTGTAGTCTAAAGCACTGCGAATCGTATTGGTAACGGTATTCAGCAGCGATTCTTGACGGAGTGTGCGGGTAAGTTCGCGGGTTCTAGCTTTGAGGACATTGTGGGTATCCAAAGCTTGCCGTACCACTGCTTTTAGTTCTTCCGCTTCCCACGGTTTCGTTACATATTTAAATACCTTGCCAGCATTGATTGCTTCCACCAGGTCTTCGACATCGGTGTAGCCAGTTAAAATAATCCGGATAATATCTGGATATTGAGTTGCTGTCAGGCTCAAAAACTCTGTACCGCTCATCATTGGCATCCGTTGATCGGAGATGATCACCGCGATCTCTCCCTCTTGGGCCAGCAGATCGAGGGCGGCAGGGCCAGAGGTTGCCCTTAGCACCTTATAATCACGATAGAAAGTGCGGTAAAGCAAGTCAAGGTTGTCTGGTTCATCATCGACAACCAAAATTTTAGGCTTACTGTTTGCTTGGGATTTCATGCACCGCTTTCCTGCTGCAACGGCAGTCGGATAAAGAATAATCTGATCAGGTAAGGATTTTTCTGAGTCAGGTAAGAGCAGAGCATTTCGACCAATAGGGCTGTTTGGCTACATGACTGCTGAGTGTAGGAGCGTTTACTCACAGTAATTCGTCTCAATTGCTTGTGCCGATTACTGTTTGCGTTGGTGCAGTGTAATTGCTTTCATTGTCAGTTTTAGTGTTACAGAGTCGACCTTTGCTTGCCAAATCTTTTTTCACCTCCTGTGAGCAATGTCTGATGATACATACAGCGCTCATAGCCAGCTGAAAAATCCAGATAAAGCTGCATATTAAGTTTTCCCTCCACAACTGTTGTAATAACACTTGCAGGTAAATTTTATTTATGGTAGTCATGGTAGAGTCAGCGAAATTAAAACAAAAAGATTTAAAGCCAAAGTATACTATTAGACAAATACCTCTTTCTAATTTAGCAATCAGAACTATCATTAAGACAAGTGGTCGTGGTTGAGGAGTTAGAGATTAGGGATTAAGGAACCTTACAGATTCTTGTCCCAGAAGCTGTACAGCCTATTTGGATGGACTCGGTAGCAAAGTAGTGTCAGTGTAGCGGCAACTGCAAAAACAAGTTCAGTACTGCAACCAAGGGTAGTTTGAAACCAGAGTTTGCCAATAGTGTACTTACTTAACAATTTTGGAGATGCTGCTTACAGACAAGTTATGCTATTCCTCTGCCCACTCGCTTAAAGCTCTATCAATTTACAGATGTTTTGTGGCAATCAGTTTGATATTGTGGTTACCTAAAAAAAGGGATGCAATGAATATACTGAATTTAATGTTATAGATTTATGAAGTTCTAACTGCTAATACTCTTTCAAAAATGCAGGTTATAAAATTCCAAGCCAAAGTGTAAAAATTTGTTTAATCGACAATAAAAAGCGAATTAGCAATATTGGTTTAGTTAAATCTCCTGGGCAACTCTATAAGTTCTGATTTAGTTTAAATCTTGTTTTAGGATATTTGAGAAAATTTTTGTTGAATAAAATCAATACTAAACTAGCCTTGAAATATCGGTTTTTTCACCCATACCACCAACAGCCAATCGATTCAGCTTTCTGCCAATTCCAAATTCGTACAGCTACACCTGCTGATTTGATTGATGTTGCTCAAATTATTACTGAAAGCTTTCACTCCCACAAGGGTATATGGGGATGGGCTTTCCCGTTGCTACGTCTAGGTATTTACGAAGACTTAAGGCATCGGATGGCATCACCTGCGCCACGTCATCTTTGCTTAGTTGCCCTTGAAGCTACTACTGGTGAGGCTAATAACTTAGTAGGAAGTGTGGAAATGGGTGTACGCTACAGTAGTGATTCATGGAGCCAGGTTGGTGTAGGTTTTCCTTACTTGTCTAATTTAGCGGTTCACCCAAAATACCGTAGACATGGTGTGGCTTCAGGATTACTTACTAGCTGTGAAAAAGTCTCTCGCGAGTGGGGATTTCAAGACTTATATCTCCATGTTTTAGAAAATAACCATCAAGCACGACAGCTTTATTTCAAGCTGGGATATCGAGTGCATAAAGTCGAATCTAATTGGAATACATTTATTCTAAGACGCTCAAGCCAGATGTTATTGCACAAGCACCTGAGTGCTGATTCTATTATCTGAATTTTGTTTTGCCAATTGTCAAACTTTGTCTTCCATTCCAATTAATTCGATAAAATCTGTAACTCATAAAGGTAATCAAACACAAACTAAGCTAAACCACGTCTAGCTTTGGAACCATAGTTATTTTGACTTAGAGAAAGCTCAAAACTCAAGCCAGGACTAAATAATATACTTTTCTTAAGAACTCGATATTTTTAAATAGATGGGGTTTAATTAGAAATCTAGCCAATATTAGCTAAATATCCATATAAATCCGCTTTGATTTCAAGGACTGACTTAGTTTAGCAGGTAAGAACTAACGATAAAGAGGCTCTTTGAGTTATAATGAAGTTTTTTTTGACTCAATCAAATAGGAGTCCTATAAATCAAAACTAAAACATGTTTATGAATTTACGAAGTAAGTAAATAGCTTTTTATAATTTTTTATCAAAAGAATATTTGATTTAAACTTTTTACGAAAAATTCCCTCGTTTCTATAAACAAATTATCTTTTTGGTAAATATTTTTAATATTAAAAAATGTTAAATTTATTTTTTGGGATTTATAGTTAACAAATTTTTTAAAGCATTTGATATAGATGAAAATGGACTATAATGGGAACATACGCTAAATTGTGTTGAAAGAAATCATTACTTCCTCATAAGAACTTTGTAATTCATTTATTCATCTTTATAAAAACTTTAAGAAAACACTAGTATAGTTTACAGACAAATCTAGTTATATCTCATAAAATATAATCACCCAAATTACTGAAAGAACGCCTATATATTGCTATTTTTAGTTGGATTGACCAGAAATATCTTGATAATAAAAGAATTCAAAAGCTTGATTTGATATAACAGCTAATTCTGTTTTGAAGTGCATACTACAACAACATTCATTAAAAGTTTAAAAAACATGGATAGCGAACAGCATCGACGCTATCAGACCTCTATGGTATCAACTTATTACCCTGAAACTACTTTCCTTGACTCTGTTGTCATGTCAGACGGAACTGAGCAATCACAAAGCTCGGATATCCTTACACGTTTGCACAGTGGAGAAGTTTTTATCGTCAATAGTCGTAGGCGAAATGGATTAATACTCTTTAAACGCTATCATGCAGAGTTTGCTGGGCCTGGGGCTGCTGTGGGTGGGGATTACGATTGTGATTGCCAAAGGGCGCTGCCCATAGGTAATCTTTCTTTATTAACTCCTGAATCTAATGAAGAACGCCAGAAGGCTTACTTGATTCGGCGACAGTGGATTCGATTGATCAAACAAATTACAGAAAATCCACTGCCTGGGCAGCGAGTCCAGAAAATTCTCGATCAATTTGAACAATACTTTCCACCAGAAATAGTGGCTCTTTTGCCGGATGTTGCCTTTGCTCTTTTAGTGGGTGTGCTGCCACAAACAGTTGGAGTAGTACGCCGTTTGGGCAGTGAGGTAAATAGCAGGTTTAATTACTGAGTAAATTGCTAAGATGACAAATTTGCCAAAGCAGCTTTTACTCGATTAACGGTGCGGGCGTTTTCTTCTATCGTTCCGACAGTAATTCGTAATCCTCCGCTAATGTGCCGTACAAGAGTGCCGAGTGTTTTAAGTTTCTGGTGGAAAGTTTTTAAAGCAGCTTCTTGTGAATTAAAGCCATTTGGTTTAAGACGCAGGTAAATAAAGTTGGCAGCACTTGGAGTAATTTGTAGTTCCGGTTGCTGGGATAAAATTTCGATGAGTTTAGCTCGTTCACTCAAGGTCTGGGGAATCGATTCCAGCAAGAGTGTACGATTTTGTAAACCAACTAAGGCAGCTGCTATAGAAAAACTGGGGAGATTGTAGGGTAAGCGAACTTTTTCTAAAATGGCGATCGCTTCAGGATGAGCAACGCAATAACCAATACGGAGAGATGCCAATCGGAAAGCTTTAGAAAAAGTGCGTAATATCACCCAATTAGGATGCTGTACTAATTCACCTACTAGGGTAGTTTGGCTGAATTCAAAGTAAGCTTCATCAATTACTACTAAAATATGGCGTGGCAAGCTTCTTAACCACGCTAACTCTGCCTCAGTTAAGCTGTTAGCAGTCGGCGAATTGGGATGGACTACGAAAACTACGCGAATGGGAGGATTTTGAGTTTGTTCGATCGCAGACTGTGCGGCGCTTATGTCAATTTCAAAATTTGTTTCATTTCTCCCCACCGCCACCACAGGAATGCCCAAAGTTTGCGCCAAAATCCCGTACATTGAGAAAGTGGGATTGGAGACAAGAATTGACCCTTCTCCTCCTAGACAAGTGGCGATTAATAAAGAGCGGATAATTTCATCTGAACCATTACCAACAGAAATATTGGCAGCAGTAAATAAGGATGATGAGAGGTCGGCTGACTGATTAATGTACTCCGCGATCGCATCCTTAAGGGTTTCATGTCCGCCATCAGGATAACGATTTGTTTCAATTACTTGCTGATAAGTCCACGCCAGCTTCTCTTTTAACTCAAGAGGTAAATCGTAGGGGCTTTCATTTGTATCTAAGCGATCGAACTGTGTGGCGACAGAATTGGCTGTATCGCTGCTAGGATGAGGTTTATAGGCGGTGAATTGGGCTAAATCTGACCGGATGAAGGGAAGCATAGTTTTAGTCATTAGTCATTGGTCATTAGTCATTGGTCATTAGTAACTAACAAAGGACAAATGACTAAGGACATTAGTTATGTGTGAGTCTAATATTTTACAACTTCAAGGTAATTGGCAAAAGAGGCGAATTGCCTGCCAAATTTCTTCCATAACATTACCCAAGGCGTGGTCACTGTCGAGTTCAACTAACTCCACCCAAGAACGGGAGTGCGCAAAGTGCCGACTAGCTTCTATCGGAATGACTTCATCCTTTTTTCCGTGCAAAATTAGCGTGGAGATAGGGCGTTGCAAAAGTTTTTCTTGGTATTGGGCAGCATCTATGACGAAATCGTAACTTAAAGGAATTAATCGCTCTTCCCCGTAGTGGTAGACCATGATATATTTTTCTTGCTGCCAACGCTGTACTTCTTCATCTCCTAGTTTGGGCAACCAATGGGATAAAAACCCAAAAGCTGGTGCTAGCAAAACTAAGCTTTGCACTTGCAAATTTTGTTGTCCCAAGTGGGCAGCGGTCAAACCACCCAAACTTGAGCCAATTAGTGTTACTGGTGTAGAATCATTGCTGAATTCTGCGGCAACTTGAGTGAGCTGACGAGTGATTGTTAATTGGGAAAAATCGCCAGCATTGAGATCGGGAATTTTCAGCCTTGTCTGAATTTGGGTAAAGCGATCGCCAATATCCTGCGCTTTGGCAGATTTAGGACTGGAAGCAAATCCGTGAAGATATATGTAGTCCAAAGTTGTAAATAGTTAGGAGTTAAAAATTATTGAGTGTTGATAAATTTTTATTTATCATTTTTTGTGGCACACTTATAATTCATAACTCAAAACTCCTTACTCCTAAGTTTTTTACCGCATTGTGACAAATTCCTCTGCGGATGAGGGATGGATACCCACAGTGGCATCAAAGTCTTTTTTAGTTGCGCCCATCTTGACTGCGATCGCTACACCTTGGATAATCTCTGCGGCACTTTCACCTACCATGTGAGCGCCTAGAACTTTGTCGGTGTTGCTATCAACCACTAATTTCATCATTGTCTTCTCTTGCTTACCAGTCAAACTGTGATACATAGGGCGAAAGCGAGTGCGAAAAATTTTGACGGCATCACCAAGTTTTTCCCGTGCTTCGGCTTCTGTCCAGCCGACTGTTGCAGCTTCTGGGCTAGAAAATATGGCTGTGGGTACAGTTTCGTGACTGAATTCGCGGCGATTATTCCCAAATTCGCTATCGGCAAAGGCGCGACCTTCGCCAATAGCTACGGGAGTTAAATTAATTCGGTCTGTGACATCGCCAACAGCAAAAATATTCGGTTGACTAGTTTGACTATATTCATTGACTGCGATCGCACTTGTGGTTGCGTATCCAGGCCCTTCCATAGAAGTAGCGACAACATCAACCCCAGCGTTTTCTAAACCTAGTCGATCTATATTGGGAGTTCGACCGGTGGCTACTAAAAACACGTCGGCAATTATTGGTTCTTGGTCATCCCCTGATAAAGTTAGCTTCAACCCTTCTGGCACGTGTTCAATTTCTTTCACGACATTATTTTTAATCAACCGAATTCCGTGGTTTGTCATTCCCTCTTCAATTTCTGTGCGGACATCTTCATCAAACCCATTCAAAATCTTTTCACCTCTGGTAATTTGTGTCACCTGAGAACCCAAACCGCGCATAATACAAGCAAATTCCGTGCCGATATAACCAGCGCCAATAATGACGATGTGTTTTGGTTGTTCTTTTAGATGAAAGATTTCGTTAGAGGTAATGCCATGTTCCATCCCTGGTAAATCTGGTTTGACGGGACGCCCACCAACAGCAATTAAAATTTTGTCTGCTGTAACTTTACGTCCATCAACTTCTATGGTGTGGGGATCTACCAATGTGGCGCGACCAGAAAATAGTTCTACTCCGGCTTTTTCCAAGAAGCTTATGTGTAGTTGTGACAGTCGCCGAACTTCCTTATCTATAGATGTAATGAAATATTCCCAGTCAAACTCAGCATTACCTACTTTCCAGCCATAGCCTGAAGCGTCACTGAATAGTTCGGGAAAGTGAGAGCCATAGACCATGAGTTTTTTGGGAACGCAACCGCGAATCACACAAGTGCCACCAACTAAATCATATTCAGCGATCGCCACTTTTGCGCCGTAGCTAGCCGCTCGTTTGGAAGCCGCCAAACCTCCAGAACCCGCACCAATTACAAACAGGTCGTAATCAAAAGTCATAAGTTTATGTTCTCTTTAGCAACAAGTGAGTTCCTGGGAACTTACACACAGAACGTGATTGAACTATATAAGGATATTTGGTGAACGCTGTGTAAGTCCTGTCCTTGATTTAATCTAGCGTTAGCAGATGCTATCTGGTCGTAGGGAATATCACTTTTTGCTTTGGCGGCTGTAAAGGCAGTAGTTAACAGTTGTATAGTTCTGCTCCTAGTCGAGCATAAGTCTGTGCTACCGCATTGGAGCAGCTAAATTCCACAAGATTTACGTAAAATTATGACAAAACGTACTGCCTTCGGCGTTCGCAGAGCATTTTGCCCTCATTAGCAATTTTTATGTACTTGGAGAGTCAGTTGGAGTTACAGGTGTTGGATCTGTTGGAGTAACGGGTGTTACGGGTATTGGAT
>NZ_JAVRCI010000111.1:0-18318 GCF_034530835.1 Nostoc sp. DedQUE12b
CGTCTAGAACGTCAAACCACCCTCTACTAGGGGCACGTCCAACTGCGATGGTCATCGGACTAAAATCCTCTTTTTTTACTAAAATTGCAACGTTTCTAAGGCATTACGGAAAGCCAATGTAACCGACTGCCGAGAGGAATTAACGTTTTTTTTGACAATCTCAACTGCTTTTAAGTAACTGAGATTCTGAGAGCTTACTGACTAGTTAAGTCATTATTTCTCAGGGTTATGACATTACACGTACCATCGGCTAGTAATCTAGCTTGTGGTAACTTAATGATTCTTAACTTATCACACTACTCAGGGTTTTTGCCTGATACGCAAAAGGAAATGAGCTATGAAACACGAACCTTATAAATAATATGAATATCAGAAATTTTACAATTTGACACAACTTTTCTCAGAAATCTAAAAAAATTTAATGTAGATGGAGGTAGGTAGATAACTCATTTCAAGAGGTCAAAAAGAGGCAGGGAGAGGGTGGCAGGGAATAAGGGGGGCTGAAGAACAGGGAGAAAGAATTTTGATCGGCCATTGAGTAAAAAAATAGTACAACACTCCCTAAAAAATTATATCGGTAGCAGGAACATAGAAGGGCGCAGTTGAGTTTTTGTCAACGATGTTTGGTAAAATGCGGATAGTCACTTCGCCGCCACGGTCGTTGATACACCTCTGGAAAACCTATGTGAAACGTTAGACAAGGAGAAAGGAAGTTGGCATATCTTGACTAATACAAATAGCCTAAGTGGTTTGTCCCCTAGTACAAGTAAGTCGGCATTATCCGGGACAGTAAAATTTGTCAGGTACAAAGTGAAAAATTTATAGTCTGCGGCAGGGTTCCCGTGGATTTCAAACATAGCTCTCCGTGCCTCCTAAGCAATAGCTGGATTGGCACAGGAACCCACCACTCTATGCAAAAGCATTCAGTGTGCGAGTATGTCACAGCGAGTATCTCACAGGCAATGGTAGTTCAATGACGACATCAACAACGATTAACAAAGGCGATCGCCTCCTGCACCAAAATGTTCTCGGTTCTCGTCGGTTCAGTAACTACTGGTGGGCAACTATCGTTACCTTGGGAGCAAGCGGCTTTTTATTGTCTGGAATATCCAGTTATTTAAAAGTTAACTTACTCATAGTTTCCGATCCCACTCAACTGGTATTCGTCCCCCAAGGATTAGTGATGGGGTTATATGGTACTGCTGGCTTGCTATTAGCTACATACCTGTGGTTAGTGATTTTATTGGATGTTGGAGGCGGTTACAACGAATTTGATCGGGAAACTGGCGCAATCAAAATCTTCCGTTGGGGGTTTCCTGGTAAAAACCGCCGAATCCAGATTGATAGCCGCATAGAAGATGTGCAATCTGTACTAATAGACGTAAAAGAAGGTCTTAACCCCCGTCGCGCCCTCTATCTACGCATTAAGGGTCGACGAGATATACCATTAACACGGGTTGGACAACCCTTATCTTTAACAGAGTTGGAAACAGAAGGCGCAAAGTTAGCCCGCTTTTTGGGAGTATCACTAGAAGGATTGTAAGGGAATGGGGTAAGAAGCCTGGGAGCAGGAGACAGGGGCAAGGGGGAGAATAAAAATTAAATTACCTCTTTCGCCTCTGCTCCCTTGCTCTCTGCCCGTCTGCCTCTGATGCCCAATGCCCCTCAAAACGATAAGATACTCTGGTTAAATCGGTAACAGGCAATGCGGTTAAAAATTTCACAATTTTTGCTTTCTCTTGTGATTATTAGTGCCTTGATGTTGGGAGGATGTTCAACACAGCAAGTCGCTTCTAATAGCTCTTCTCCAAACTCGACAGCTACCTCGACCACAAACGAGGCAAGCACCAAGACAACTACTGAAGCAACATCTGTATCTCAAACTAGTAGTGAGAGTATTCCTGGACTGGCAGATTTACCGCGCCTTGAAGGCAAGGCTACTGTGGTAATCACAGTTAAAGGTTCGCCGATTACTATCGAAGTAGACGGCACTAATGCCCCCATCACAGCTGGCAACTTCGTAGATTTAGTGCAAAAGGGTGTGTACGATGGTTTAGCTTTCCATCGAGTTGTGCGCCAACCCCAACCATTTGTAGTTCAAGGGGGCGATCCCCAAAGCAAAGACCCAAAAGTTCCAGCAGATAGACTGGGAACAGGTAGCTATATTGACCCAAAAACGGGAAATGCTCGTTATATACCTTTAGAAGTTAAGCCCAAAGGTTCGGATACTCCGATTTACAATAAACCATTTGATGCTACTGCTCAAGCTGTCGTATTGCCTCATAAACAGGGTGCAGTAGCGATGGCGCGATCGCAATCACCAGACTCTGCTTCTGCCCAGTTTTACTTTACTTTAGCGGATCTAGCATTTTTGGATGGTAACTACGCCGTATTTGGCAATGTCACTCAAGGCTTTGATGTCGTGAACAAAATTCAGCAAGGCGATCGCATTGACTCTGCTAAAGTCACTCAAGGCGCTGAAAATCTGAAAGCACCAGGACAGTAGGAGGAAGGGGGCAGGGGGGCGAGGGAAAAACTCTTAACTCTTAACTCCTCACTTTTAACTTCTAACTCCTAAATTGGTCAAAATTGTTGTTACTGGTATTGGTCTAGTTTCCGCTTTGGGTGGAAGCTTAGAGGATAGCTGGCGAAATTTAATCGCAGGTAAATCTGGAATTCGGTTACATCAACCATTTCCAGAACTTACACCACTTCCTCTAGGTTTGATTGCTGAACAACCATCTGAGTTGACAATGTTAACTCGGATGGTTGTTGCTTCTGCTTTACAAGATTCTGGGTTAGTTGCACCTTTAGCTGATTGTGCTGTAGTCATTGGATCGAGTCGCTCTTATCAAGCGTCTTGGGAAATGCTGGCGCGGCAAATGTATAACGCGAATCATTTCCCCGTTTCCTCTTTTGGAAATTGGCTAGATATATTACCTCATATCAATGCGATCGCAGCTGCAAGACAAATCGGTGCATCTGGTATAGTTTTGGCACCAATGACAGCTTGTGCTACTGGAATTTGGTCTATTGCCCAAGCAGCTATGCTTATCCAAACTGGGCAATGTCAACAGGCGCTCGCAGGTGCAGTGGAAGCACCAATTACACCCTTAACTTTAGCTGGATTTCAGCAGATGGGTGCTTTGGCGAAAACTGGGGCTTATCCCTTTGATTTGCATCGGGAAGGCTTAGTGTTGGGCGAAGGCGCAGCTGTGTTTGTCTTGGAATCAGCAGAGTTTGCAAAGCAGCGTCAAGCAAAAATGTATGGTGAAATTCTCGGTTTTGGCTTAACTAACGATGCATATCATAGTAATTCACCAGAACCTGAAGGGAAAAGTGCGATCGCTGCCATCAAACAATGTCTAGAACGTAGTTGTCTGACACCAGCCGATATCGATTACATTCATGCTCATGGCACAGCTACGCAGTTAAATGACCAAATGGAGAGCATAGTAATCCAGCGTTTGTTTCCCCAAGGCGTGGCAGTTAGCTCCACGAAAGGAAGCACAGGTCATACATTAGGGGCATCTGGAGCTTTAGGTGTAGCTTTTTCTCTCATGGCGCTAAAACATCAAATTTTACCACCTTGTTTAGGATTGCAGCAGCCAGAGTTTGATTTAGATATTGTTACAGCAGCACGTCTAAGCAAAATCCGCCAGGTATTATGTTTGAGTTTTGGTTTTGGGGGACAGAATGCCGCGATCGCGTTAGCAAGGTAAAAATTTTGGATTTAACTATCTGACCAATAACATATAAATTTTCATTTAGGGGCGCACAGCTGCCCCTACAACAGTAATTTTTGAATAATTTTTACATATCAGAATATAAAATATAAAACTGTAACAAAAACTACAAAATCTATCCTTTTTCAAAAAAAAAAGGATAAGCTTAGGTACAGATGAGATCCGGTTCGCAAAGATACCGTGATTAGGAGAAAAATTATGATTTCAAAATCTCTGTTGCTGTCAGAACCTGCTTCTCCAGCGCATATATGCCCATTTGACCAAGCCTGTAGTTACTTAGAAGCGGCAGCAAAAGAATTAAATTTAAATCAGGGTTTGCTGGAAATTCTCAGCCACCCGCGTAAGGTTGTAACGGTTTCCATCCCCGTGAAGTTAGATGATGGGGAAATACAAGTTCTCGCTGGACACCGGGTACAGCACTCTGATGTCTTAGGCCCCTACAAGGGTGGAATTCGTTACCATCCGGCTGTGACATTGCGCGAAGTATCCGCTCTAGCAATGTTGATGACCTGGAAATGCGCCTTGTTAGGTATTCCTTACGGTGGTGGAAAGGGTGGCATTGCTATAGATCCCAAACGCTACAGTGTTGGCGAATTAGAGCGAATCAGCCGCCGTTATATCAGCGAGTTGATTAAAGATATTGGGCCTTCCGTAGATATTCCTGCGCCAGATATGGGTACTTCTGCCCGTGAGATGGCTTGGATGATGGACACCTACTCTGTAAATGTTGGTCATGCTGTACCAGGAGTTGTAACTGGGAAACCCCTTTCTATTGGTGGTTCTCTGGGACGAGAAATGGCAACCGGACGTGGCACGATGATTATTGTCCGTGAGGCGCTAGCAGATCGAGGTAAATCTTTGGTAGGAGTGCGAGTAGCCATTCAGGGTTTCGGTAACGTCGGCTGTGCCGCAGCGGAATTACTACATGAAGCAGGCGCGAAAATTATCGCCGTTTCAACAGGTGCTGGGGGAATATTCTCTGAAGTTGGTCTTGATATTCCCAAGTTAAAAGTCTACGCCGCTGAAAATCGCAAGAGTATTGTGGGTTTCCCGCAATCTGTACCAATTAGCAATGCAGATTTATTAACTCTACCCTGTGATGTCTTAATACCAGCAGCTTTGGAGAACCAAATCACTGAAGAAAATGTCAATCAGGTGCAGGCACAAATTGTCGCAGAAGCAGCTAACGGCCCAGTTACTCTTGAGGCTAACTTGGCCTTAGAGGCGCGGGGTGTGACAGTGTTACCAGATATTTTGGCCAATGCTGGCGGTGTAGTAGTCAGTTATTTAGAGTGGGTACAGGGTCTTTCCTACGTATTTTGGGATGAGGAGCGCGTCAACCGCGAAATGGAACATTTGATGGTACAAGCGTACCGCAAGGTGATTCATCAGTCGGAGGTACGGCAAATTTCTTTAAGGTTAGCAGCTTACACCTTGGGGGTAGGTAGAGTAGCTCAGGCGTTGACTGACAGAGGTCTTTATCCTTAAGTTTTTATACTTAGTTGTTCATTAGGCAGCATAGATCATTGTCGGTAGTAATTTTACTTGATCCGCCATTGATTTATCTGCCTTATTTTCTTGAGCGATCGCGACAACATAACTAGTACTAAATGTCTTCGATATCACAATAGTAAGTTTAATAAATATAGCAAGCAAACTCAAAAAAAGGTGTTGTTAATTTTCAAGAAACTTTTGACTAGTCAAGCGTTTTTTTGCAACAAAACTTTATTCGCCAACGTCATTTATTAAAAATGCAACTTATACCGATTTACCTGTGAGATTGCTCCAGAACTTAGGGGTTAAGTCCCAAGTCTTAGCAAGCTTGATTTTGTGTTTCACAAATAATTGGTATTACTAATCATTATTTTTAGACTGAGATGTTTGCTTATGATAAAGTTTCTTGACTGGCGAAAACCTTTAGCGATAACTGCAACACTTTCGTTGACACTGACAGCATATCCTGCTGGCTCTACTATTCCTACATCACACCAACATTCAAGTAAATACCAACTTGTACAGGCCCCAGATAACTGCCGCCGAGTTGAGACTAATGGTGATAATCTCAATATCCGGTCTAGTCCAGATGGTGCAATTATTGGAACATTGCGTAATTACTCACTTGTAATTATTGAAAAGACCAATTCTTCAAGTAGCTGGGTGGCAATATCATCGCCGCAGTCTGGCTATATATCTGCCGCTTATCTCAAGCAATGTGGACAGCCAGTACCTCCCTCACAAACAACTTCTCAAACAGATAACTGTCGCAAAATTTTTGTGGGAGGAGTTTTACGTGTAAGGCAAGAACCCTCAATTAACAGTCCTATTCTTGGAGTTCTACAAAGTGGTCAGCAAGTAACAATTAAAAATCGTGGAAAAGATGGTTGGGTACCAATTTCATCCCCCGTAAATGGATATATTCCTTCAATAGTCCTCAGCAGTTGTACATAGATTATAAATTAACGTCTTGTGCAACTTTTATTCAAACCTAACCCCTCACCACTAATCGCCATCTACTAGGGAATCTACGGTGTATATACAAGTCGTCGAAAAAAGCTAGGTTTCCTCATTGTTCTTTTGTTCCTATGCTCTGCATGGGAATGACTAATTAGGGGCTGCTGTTTCCAGTGAGACATTGAGTCAGCAGCATACATGAAGCATTCCCATGCAGAGCATTTAAACATCTTCTTCAATCAACCTTACGACTGCCCAGAAGGTGCAGCAGCATGAATCAAGTCTGGCTTCTCGTCACTAGGAGGATGCTCAATACTTTGATCCGATGTGGGGCGTTGATGGCGATTACTAGTTTCGATTTGTACAGGTTGACCAGTTTCAATTGACTGATAAAGCGCTTGAATGATCGAAACATCAATCAATCCTTCTGTCCCAGATGGCTCTGGGTCTTTATCTTGCAGAATACAATCAGAGAAATAGGTAAATTCAGCTGCTAGTTGATCGCGATCCTCAAAAGTATGCTCTTGAGTTTCACCATTAATTGTCAGGTAATGCTTGATTTCTCCCTGCCAAGGATATGCAGGTTGTACTCGTAAATCGCCTTGAGTACCTACAATCTGATAAGTCGAAACACTTGCCCCTCCAAAGCTACAGGTAAATGTTGCCAATCGCTCATTCGGGAAGCGCAAGATGACGCTAGCCATTTCTTCCACTTCGCTGAAGCGTTGTTCTCCGTTATTGGCAGCTACAGCAAATACTTCAATTGGTTCATCTTGAAATAGGTAACGTGCAGCATTAATGCAGTAAATGCCAATGTCATAGAGCGTCCCACCACCTGTGACATCTCGTAAACGAATATTGCCTTCTTCTACTTGCTGAGTAAAAACCGAGTTGAAAATTCGTGGTTCACCAATTTGCTTTGAGCGCAAAATTTCGACTGCTTGTAAATTGGCTTCTTCTAAATGTAAGCGGTAGGCAATCATCAGCTTCACATTATTGTCATTGGCAGCTTTAATCATTGCCTCACACTCTTGTTCAGTCACCGCCATTGGCTTTTCACATAATACGTGAATTGCCTGATTAGCAGCCCGAACAGTGAAGTCGCAATGCAAGTGATTGGGCAACGCAATATAAACTGCATCAACCTCGCCGCTTGCCAGACAGTCCTCATACTCATCGTAAGAGTAAGTATGGTTAATCCCATACTTTTTGCTCAGTTCTTCGTTTTTCGTGGGGTCATCTGAAACCAGTGCGACTAATTCCGAGTTTTCAGTATGGACAAAGGAAGGTAAGGCGGCTTCTTGGGCAAACCAACCTAAACCAACAACGGCGTAACGAATTTTGTTTTTACCATTTGTAGCAGTCATTTTTATCCTCTTTGATGAAGTAATATTTAGGTAATTTTAATGCCTAATTACGTGTATAACATGGCTAATTATTTATGCAAGCATTTAAAAAAAGTGCATGACTACATTGCTAATGCAGCTTCTACATTTGACACTAACTTAGCTTTCGTCTCTTGAAACTCCTGTCCTAATTCAGTTAGCTCTTGATCGCTCATACATTCGCGCACAGCATTAAAAATTTCGCTTTCTTCCTCTTCTACATGATGCTCAAGTATTTCCTTCAATTCGCTCATCTTTTCTTTAAACTCAGGTTTAGTAGTCTTAAGCCCCTTAATTTCTTCTAAAATAACTGAAACTTCTTCATGTTCTTCTTCAGCCTCTTCAACATATTGTTCAGTTTCTTCGTATTCTCGCAAAGCTGGGTAGAAGACTAATTCTTCAGTTCTTGCATGCAAGATCAATTCTATATAGATTTGATTGAATTGCTCAACCAACTTTGCACCTTTAGCTTTTTCTGCTTCTGCAAAAAGCTTCTCAACTTGCCGATGCTCTGCTTCAATTAATGAAAGAATGTCTGTTGCTTTAGTTTTAGCCATTTTTTCCCTCAGTAATAATTGATTTTTTGGGCTGATAAGTTGGAGTTTAATGAATGGAATCTCGTATATTCTCAATGACTTGGGAAATCAAAACCTCATTCTTTGAGTAAGCTTTAATTTAGACTTAAGGAATATTTTCGGTATTGCACCTTGGCTGAAATTCATAACCTCAGCATGATGGATGCTGAGTATATACCATTAGCGACTCAAGGCTACAGCCCAAACCTCGAACACCTGTTGAAGATTCCCACACATTTGATTTGGTACAGCCTCACAAATAAGTGGTGTGAGTCCTAAACATAACTAAGTTCTGTTTGTCTTTGATGTTACAACAGAAATGACAACAGCCACTTAGTATATATGACAACCGACCTTAAAAAACAGGGATTATTGCTTCTGCGTCAAGCGCTTGATAATTCCACAGCTGACTTTCGCCCTGGACAATGGGAAGCGATTGAAGAATTACTTCAGCAGCGATCGCGTCTACTAGTTGTTCAACGCACTGGTTGGGGTAAAAGTCTAGTTTATTTTGTAGCAACTCGCTTACTACGCGATCGAGGTGCTGGTTGTACTCTTTTAATTTCGCCACTACTGGCTTTGATGCGAAACCAAATTGCAGCAGCCCAACGCATTGGCGTAAAAGCCAAAACAATTAACTCCAGCAATACAGATGAATGGCAATTAGTAGGAACACAATTGCTAGCGGGAGAAGTAGATATTCTGCTAATTTCTCCTGAAAGACTAGCTAACGAAGAATTTCGGGAAAAAATTCTTTTACCAGTATCTCAACGTATAGGTTTATTTGTTGTTGACGAAGCCCATTGTATCTCTGATTGGGGACATGATTTTCGCCCTGATTATCGCCGGATTGTGAGAATTTTACAGGCACTTCCCCAAAATATCCCAGTCTTAGCAACAACGGCTACAGCTAACAATCGAGTTGTAAACGATCTAGTCGCTCAATTAGGATCAAATCTGCGTGTTTCCAGAGGAAATTTAACCAGACAAAGTTTACATCTGCAAAATATTTCTATCCCCAGCCCAGCAGCACGAATGGCATGGTTAGCCCAACAGCTTCCTAACTTACCAGGAAGTGGGATTATTTATACCTTAACTGTTAGAGATGCTGAAAGAATTGCCAATTGGTTAAAAACTCAAAATATTAATGCTAAGGCGTATCATAGTAATTTAGACAATGAAGTTCGTATAGTATTAGAAGATGAACTTTTGAACAATGAAATTAAAACATTAGTAGCAACTACAGCATTAGGAATGGGTTTTGATAAACCAGATTTAGGATTTGTTATTCATTACCAGCGTCCTGGCTCAGTTGTCCATTATTATCAGCAAGTGGGACGAGCAGGGAGAGCAGTAGAAAAAGCTTATGGAATTCTTCTCAGTGGTGATGAAGATGATGATATCACTAACTATTTCATCAATACAGCTTTTCCTCCAGAGGTTCATACACAACAAATTTTAAATGCACTTAATGCAGCTTTAGATGGTTTTTCTGTGTCCCAATTGGAGCAGCGACTGAATCTATCACAAGGACAAATTGAGAAAGTTTTAAAACTGCTTTCCCTGGAATTTCCTGCACCTGTAATTAAGCAAAATTCAAAATGGTATCTGACCGCAATCTCTTATCAACCTGACACTGAAAAAATTGAAAAGCTTACACAAATTCGTCGCCAAGAACAAGCTATAATGTTACAATATATGCAAAGCCAAGAATGCTTGATGAGTTTTCTCGCAAAAGAATTAGATGATCCTCATCCCACAGCTTGCGGTAAATGTGCTGTGTGTTTGAATAGACCGTTATTACCAGATAATTTCTCAGTTGAGCTTGTAAATAAAGCAATTCAGTATTTACGTCGCAGCGAGCAAATCATTGAAACACGCAAAAAATGGCCACCACAAGCATTGCCCAACTATAGCTTTTCAGGCAATATTCAAAATAATTTACGAGCAGAAGAAGGAAGGGCATTATCTTTATGGGGTGATGCAGGTTGGGGAGAATTAGTCAAGCAGGGTAAATATCAAGATAATTATTTTGATGATGCACTCGTGCAGGGTGTTTTTGACATGATTCAACTTTGGCAACCACAACCCTTTCCGACTTGGATAACTTCTGTTCCCTCATTGAATCATCCAGAACTTGTACCAAGCTTTGCTCAAAAACTGGCAGATAAATTAGGCTTACCTTTTATGCCAATTGTGCAGAAAGTTCACCAAACTGAATTGCAGAAAAAGATGAGCAACAGTTACCAACAAGCTCATAATTTGGACGGGGCTTTTGCTGTTGACTCTTGGCAAGGAATGAGTGGTTCTGTTTTCTTGGTTGATGATATAGTTGATTCCCGTTGGACTTTTACTGTAATTGCAGCACTTTTGCGTCGTGCTAACAGTGGGGTAGTTTTTCCTGTAGCATTAGCACTCAATTCATTCGGTCAAGGGGATTAGAAAATCATGTTAAATCATGTCCTGCAACCAGATACTCAAGCAATTTTGCTGTTGTGTGCCAGCTTTGGGCAAAATCGCCAAATTGAGCCACAACCCCTGACTCTGAGTGAATATAATTCTTTAACAGAGTGGTTGCGGGAAAACCAGATGCGTCCAGCAGATTTACTAGAATCTACAGGCAAAGAACAGTTAGAAAAAATTACTGTTAATAAGCTTAACCCTGAAAGGCTTTCAGCTTTATTAGAACGGGGTATGATGCTAAGTTTAGCTGTTGAGAAGTGGACTAATCAGGGATTGTGGGTGCTGGGAAGAAGTGATACAAACTATCCTAAACGTCTCAAGCAAAAGCTGAGACATTCAGCACCTGCAATTCTCTATGGTGTTGGCAATATTGAACTGCTATCTCTAGGAGGATTAGCAATTCTCGGTTCTCGTGATGTCGATGACGAAATACTTGGTTACACGCGAAGAGTTGCACAAAACAGCGCTGTACAAGAAATGCAAGTGATTTCCGGCGGGGCGCGTGGAGTAGACCAAGCAGCAATGCTAGCCGTCTTGGATGCAGGAGGAACATCTGTTGGTGTATTGGCGGATAGTTTGACCAAATCGGCAGTGAACAGCAAATATCGCTCTAGTATTCAAGAGGGTAGGCTTACTTTAGTTTCTAGTTATGACCCTGAAGCTGGTTTTAATACTGGTAATGCGATGGGGCGAAACAAATATATTTATGCTTTAGCGGATTATGCTCTTGTAGTCAGTTCTTCTTTCGGTAAAGGCGGTACTTGGGCGGGTGCAATAGAAGCGCTTTCCAAACTTCAAGATATTCCAGTTTTTGCCCGCTTAGATGGGTCTGTGTCAGAAGGTAATCAGCAACTCCACAATCAAGGCGCAAAACCTTTTCCGGCTGAACCCTGGAATGATTCATTGAGAGAACTCTTAAAAAAAGTGGTTTCTTTGGTTGAATCGTTACAGGTTGAGGTAGAAACAACAACTCAAAAGGCTGTCTTGGATATTCATCGACAGGATATCTATCAGGCTGTTTTACCTTTTATTCTTAATAATTTACAGCAACCTAAAGATGCAAAATTTTTGGCGGAATCTCTAGATGTTAGACCATCTCAAATGCAGGATTGGTTAAACAGGGCTGTAAATGAAGGTAAGGTGAGAAAAATTAATAGACCGGTGGCTTATGTAGTCAATAAACCAGTAACTCAACTTTCTTTATTATGATGGTGTCATAAGCAGTATTCAACATCTTCATAATTGGTGTATAAAACACCGAGTGTCTAATAAAAACAATAGGAGTTTAATAAGTATATGGTGATAGAAATACAACTAAAAAATCAGACTTTATACGAGCAAGATTATTATCTGTGGCTGAGGACAACCATCAATGAACTTCGTGCTGGTCAGTTTTCATCTGTAGATTTAGATAACTTAATTGAAGAGTTGGAAGATATGGGGAGGAACCACAAGCGAGCGGTGAAAAGTCTGTTAATTCGACTTTTTGAACATTTGCTAAAGCTGATATACTGGGATATGGAACGGGAGCGAAATCAAGGGCACTGGAAAGGTGCAATCAGGACATTCCGTAGAGAAATTAAGGATCTACTTAAAGAGAGTCCTAGCTTAAAGCCTTACATTTTAGAAATATTTGATGAATGTTATCAAGATGCAAGGAAAGAAGCAAGCGATCGCTCTCAACTTGCCATTGACATATTTCCTGCTATACCCATTGGCTCTTTAGAACAAATCTTAGATGAAAACTGGTTTCCTGAATATAACCACAATCATCACGGGAAACCCGATTAAAATGAATACGCAACTTGGGTTTCCATAGGAGTATGCAGACGTGCAGCCGGACTTAATAGGCTTGGAAATTAGTAAGGGGGAACTGAGACGTTTGACTGGGTTCGATCCAGAAGACGTTTTTCGCCCCTCGGTTTTGCGAGATAGCAAAAAGCGATTAGGGTTTTTTATCAGTGAAATGCTGGTGACGCTGGCACTAACGCCAATAATTGTGGGCTTTGTTTACGCGTTTATTATTCTGCCAACTATTGGTTCTTCAATTCGACTAGGAATTCTTTTACTAATTTTAGTGCCAATGCCGATATTAGTGGGGCGGTGGCTGTGGCGACAATTAACCTGTCCTGAAGGATTGACAATACTTTTAGATGAAGTTGATAAATATCATGACCTGGTTACTGCCATCGATATTAATGACCAATTGGCAGCATCAGGAAACGTAGAAAGCAGTATCCATGACCGAGATAAAGTCACCGCCGCCCTACAACTAATTAGAGAAGATTTAGTCCGCGCTCTGAAAACGGAACGAATTTTGCGAGATAATAAAAAATTGCTTGCTAATAACCAAGAGTTATTTGTGAATAATTTAGCCAGTCTGCAAGCTTTACAAGTTAGTAGTCAAGCAGGCGAATATGCTCAACTGCTAAATCAATCATTGCAAATTGCGATCGATGTGCAAGCAGAAATCAGAAAATTGCAAAAAGGCTAAGAGAATGTTTGTAAAAGTGGTTACACGAGAATTTACCTGCCTCCGCAGGTTAGAAAACCCTTGATTTTGGATTAGTTCACGGAGGTGGACTTTGCTTATGTAGTAGCGACTTCTAGCCGCCCAATACTTTCCCAGAAAACAATCGCCCCGTTGACTTAAATGAGCAACAAACCCAAAATAATCGTCCTAGATGATGACCCTACAGGTTCTCAAACAGTCCACAGCTGCTTGCTGCTAATGCACTGGGATGTAGACACTCTACGCCGTGGGTTACAGGATGATTCGCCGATTTTTTTTGTGCTGACTAATACTAGATCGCTAACGCCAGAGTCAGCTGCATCTGTCACCAAAGAAGTTTGCCAGAACCTGAAAATCGCTTTGAATGCTGAAGGAATCGACGATTTTCTAATTGTCAGCCGTTCTGATTCTACTTTGCGGGGACATTATCCCATTGAAACTGATGCGATCGCACAAGAACTTGGCCCCTTTGATGCTCATTTTCTCGTACCAGCATTTTTTGAAGGCGGACGCTTCACCCGTGACAGCGTGCATTACTTGATGATTGACAGTGTAACCACCCCAGTCCATGAAACCGAATTTGCTCGTGATTCCGTCTTCAGCTACCATCACAGTTACTTACCCAAGTATGTCGAAGAAAAGACTCAAGGACGAATTAGTGCCGAAGTTGTAGAAAGGTTTCTCCTGTCCGATATTCGCGCTGGTAGTTTGGAACGATTGTTACAACTTAATGGTAATCAGTGCGCTGTCGTCGATGGTGAAACTCAAGCCGATCTCAACCGCTTTGCAGTAGATATATTAGCAGCCGCCAGTCAAGGCAAACGCTTTCTCTTTCGCAGTGCAGCAAGTATTTTAACGGCTTTAGCTGCTTTACCACCCCAACCCATTGCCGCCGAAAACATGGGGCAGTACGTACGCCAAGGCAAACCAGGTGCGGTGATTGTTGGTTCCCATGTGAAAAAGACTACCCAGCAATTAGAGGCGCTGTTGCAACTAGAAGGAACTGTGGGCATCGAAGTGAATGTGGGGCGATTACTTGATGATGCAAATCAATCTGCGACATTACTAACTGAAATCCAAGAAAGTACACGGGCGGCACACGAAGCTGGCAAAACACCAGTGGTTTATACTAGCCGTCAGGAACTAAATTTTCAAGATGTCAAGACACGATTGGAGTTTGGGGAAAAAGTTTCAAGTTTATTAATGGATATTGTGCGCGGTTTACCATCTGATATAGGATTCTTAATCAGCAAGGGTGGCATTACTTCAAACGATGTCTTGAGTACTGGACTAGC
Organism: Nostoc sp. DedQUE12b; assembly: GCF_034530835.1. Lineage (NCBI taxonomy): Bacteria > Bacillati > Cyanobacteriota > Cyanophyceae > Nostocales > Nostocaceae > Nostoc > Nostoc sp. DedQUE12b. Next base: position 14,428 of record NZ_JAVRCI010000111.1, read on the forward strand.
TTTAACTTCAGCCCGTTTACTCGGTCAAATTTTAGCTGGTTGTTCAATGGTGTTAACGTCATCCGATCATCCCCAGTTTCCTGATTTGCCTGTGGTGCTGTTTCCAGGTAATGTCGGCGATGCTGATGCCTTGGGGACAGTTTATCAGAGGTTGACCGTGCCAATTTGAGATTTTAGACTTTCCTGCGGAACGCTACGCGTAGCTTGCAACTCCTGCGGGGTACGGCTACGCTCAGTCGAACGATTTGAGATTAAAGAGTCTTTTGGTTAATGTCGGACTAATATCCTACTACGCCAACACCCTTGTGAGTGACACAAATCCAAAATCCAAGTTGCGCTATCAGCGCACCAAAGGTGCGACCCAAAATTGAAAATCTGTTGTCTTTTGGCTAGTAGTATATGACTTCTGATTCTGCGATTCCCAATCTAAAGTCAAATTCTGCACTTCCTAATGCAGAATCAAACTCTATCCTTTCTGAGATAGAGGTAAATCCTACTGTTTCTGATGTAGAGTCAGATTCTATCCTCCCGGATGCTGAGTTAAAATCTGTTCTCCTTTATTTAAAATCAAATACTGTTCTTGGAGATGTAGAGTCAAATTCTGCTGACCCAAATGTAAAGTCAAATACTGATGCCGGATCGGATTTTATCCTGACTGACTTAAATCCTGATGAGTTAGCATTACCAGGGCATCGTGTAAATGACAATAGTCAAGTCCAGTTAAAAAGTAAGGAGGGACGACTTTTATTAATTTTGCCCTCAGAATCTCAAGTATCTGCCTCAGAACTCACTTGGTCTGATATTTGGCAACAAATTAGGCAACGTCTGAGCGCAGGCGATCGCTTCCGGGTAGCTAATACACCTGTGCATTTAATGGCACAAGACCGTTTAGTGGATACCAGACAACTCCAAGAACTCGCCGAAGCTTTGAGTGAAGTTCAATTACGACTGATATCTGTCTCGACGAGTCGGCGGCAAACTGCGATCGCTGCTGTAACTTCTGGGTATTCAGTAGAACAATTACAGCCCGCAACTTCCCTGAGTTCCGAGCCAACCGCTACAGCGATCCCCCAAGAAGATGCCCTCTATTTAGAAATGACAGTCCGCTCTGGAGTAGAAATTCGTCATCCTGGGACAGTAATTCTTTTGGGAGATTTAAATCCAGGTGGTATTGTAATTGCAGATGGAGATATTATTATCTGGGGTCGTTTGCGTGGAATTGCTCATGCTGGGGCTGGAGGCAATCGTGAGTGTCTGATTATGGCCTTGCAAATGGAACGAACCCAACTGCGGATCGCAGATGCTGTAGCGAGAGCACCAGAAAAACCGCCAATCCAGTTTTCTCCAGAGGTGGCACATATTACGCCCCAAGGAATTCGTATCGCTAGGGCTACTGATTTTTCTAGAAACCAATTTACCAAAAGCAATCAAGAGCCATAAATATTTACTTAAAGAATGAAGTATATAGGTAAGGATGAAATAAGACAAATATTCATGCCTCGCCCTCATCAGGGAGAACAGATATTTCTTCATACTTGATACGATACTTCATACTTTATACTGCAATTTACTGTTTTATATTTCCTGAACCCTCATTGACCGCATTTCTATCATGACTCGCATTATTGTGATTACCTCCGGTAAAGGAGGAGTGGGTAAAACCACAGTTTCAGCAAATTTGGGTATGGCTTTGGCCAAAATGGGGCGTCAAGTTGCTTTGGTTGATGCGGATTTTGGTCTGAGAAATTTGGATTTGCTCTTAGGGCTGGAAAACCGCATCGTTTATACTGCGGTAGAAGTTTTAGCCAGAGAGTGCCGATTAGAACAAGCCTTGGTGAAAGATAAGCGCCAACCCAATCTCGTACTCTTGCCGGCAGCCCAAAATCGTTCCAAAGATGCAGTCACACCCGAACAGATGAAGTTATTGGTGAATGCACTGGCGCAAAAATATCAGTACGTGATTATTGATAGCCCTGCCGGTATTGAAAATGGGTTTAAAAATGCGATCGGCCCGGCTAAAGAAGCGTTAGTTGTCAGCACACCAGAAATTTCTTCAGTTCGCGATGCCGATCGGGTAGTAGGGTTACTAGAAGCACAAGGTATCAAGCGTGTTCATTTAATAATTAACCGCATCAGACCCTCAATGGTGCAAGCAAATGATATGATGTCAGTGCAAGATGTTCAGGAACTTCTCGCCATTCCCTTGATCGGGGTAATCCCTGACGACGAGCGTGTTATTGTATCTACCAATCGCGGCGAACCCTTAGTGTTAGCGGAAAATCCATCTTTAGCTGCCACAGCCTTTGAGAACATTGCTCGTAGATTAGAAGGGGAAAGTGTCGAATTTCTGGAGATCGACTCGTCCCAAGACAGCATCTTCGCCCGGATACGAAGGTTGTTCAGGACAAAGATTGTCTAACTTACTTTTCCAGTCTCCGCGCCAGACCTATTCGTAATGATTGAACTTCTAGAAAAACTTTTTTTTCGCGGCCCTGATAGCAGTCGAACTCAAGTTAAACGTCGCCTGCAATTGGTGATTGCTCACGATCGCGCTGACTTAGATCCTCAAACGTTGGAAAAAATGCGGAAAGAAATCCTAGATGTAGTCTGTCGCTATGTCGAAATTGAGACAGAGGGCTTGGAGTTTTCCTTAGAAAGCAACCAACGAACCACAGCTTTAATTGCTAATTTGCCCATCCGCCGAGTGAAGGGTGCCATACCTGAATGGGAAAGAGGTGATAAATAAGTCTTTATAGTTTTAGGATTAAGTTTTAATAACTAAGTAAGTCGGCGGAAATAATTGTTGTTGGGATAAGCAATAAACACAAGGGTTTTAGCTTAGTTCATTTTTCTTCATATAGTTTGATTTGATTGTGCCAACTTAATTAGGATGTAGTGAAATTATTGCCAATTGCGACGAATCATACCAACTTTTTGGTTAGTTAATTAAGAGTATTTACAAAAAAACGATTCTACGTCAGATGAGTTGAAATAACGCAATTTTTGATTTGGGTATACTTGCATACAAGTACTATTGAGACTATGTTTAGGCTTGTATGTCACGGCTTCAAATAATCTTTTTTCGTATCACCCTACTCGTATCTGCTGCTATTTTTATTGGGCTGGCTGCTTTTTTTGGGGTGATGCTTATTACAATTACTGGATTGTCAACCTGGTCAACTCTTACCCAGCCACGCATTCAGTGGGAATCCACCTCCGCAACTGTAGTTCGTCGAGAAACCTTCACCTTTACCAAGTCTGAAGCAGAGGGTAAAAAACTGAGCTGTCCAGTAATTCAATTTACAGTTCAAGGTCAGCAGTATGAAAAACAAAGTGAGCCTTGCGTTGTAAAACGCCGTCCTTGTCAAGATTCAAGGCGTCACAAGTGTCCCAGAGATGCTCAATTTGACAGGGGACAAATCGTAAAGGTTTGGTACGATCGCACCAACCCTCGAAATACTTTTATTGGAAACACAGCACCTCCTCAATCTAGCTTCGGAGATGCGATTAAAATATTTAGTTCTCTAATAGTACCGATTGGAGTTTTGCTTGTGGTTGCTAAAGTGATGCTAGATGCTACAAAGCGGCTCAATACTTTTCGGTTAAGGGGGAAAGGGGAAAGGGAAAGGGTTTGATATTTACCTTTACCCGCAAACCCATTAACCTTTACCCAGACCAAAAGAGAGATTGTTGGATTTATCCGAAAAGTATTGCAAAGCGGTTTGGAAAGACTTAGGAGTAATCTAGTTTCTCACTGTCCCTTACTGACGAAAAATAGGACTCGCCCATTAATGGCAGATTGCAAGATTTTTTCTGTTAATTGCCCCATCCACAAGGGGATGCTGCGATTCGTTCAGTCTAAATAAGTAGCAATGCTTAGGGACGACTGGC
>NZ_JAVRCI010000112.1:0-18054 GCF_034530835.1 Nostoc sp. DedQUE12b
GCTCCTCTGCTCCCCTGCTCCCCCATTCTTAACAGCCTGAGCTAGGGCACAATCATCAATTAAAGCTTGGCGAATGACTTGAATACCTCCGATTCGCTCTAAAGCTTCACGGGCGATCAGAATAGATCCCCCAGCTGCGGCGGCTGTGGGATTGTTTAGATCATTAACCCAGTGAAACGGATAGAGTTTTTGGAAGAAAAAGACAAAAGCTGGAATCAAAAGTTTTTCCCAAAAGCTTTCACACCTGAGTCGCACCATTACCGAAACCAAGTCTAAATCTTCCTGCACAGCTTTAGCAACAAGTCGGCGGAGATTACCAGGATCGTGTTCGATATCTGCGTCAGTCAGCAAAAAATAATCTGGTGCAAATTTACTAGCCCTCTTTATACCTTGCTCAACTGCCCAAAGTTTGCCCGACCAACCGGGGGGCAGTGGTTCGCCAGAGATAATATGCAATTGCTGAGGTTTACCTACAGCGTGTGCAACCCCTTCAGCAAAATTTGCAGTCCGGTCTGTGCTGCGATCGTCTACCAAAAACACGTTGAAAGAACCAGGATAATCTTGAAGTAGGAGCGATCGCAAACTAGTTGGTATTAACTCAGCTTCATTACGGGCTGGAACCACGGCACAAACCACAGGTAACGATTCTAGCTGAGTTTTTATCACCTCTAATTGCTGGTCTGTCCGCCAAAACTGTCCCCAAAAACCCAGTAATCCTAACCAAATTGTCAAGGATAAGAGCATCAATCCTAATACAATTACATCCATGACCTATTGCAAATTATCAGTGACTCAGACAGAATACTATGTCTATTGATACAGGAAAAAAATTTTTTCGCTGTAATACCGTATTCAAAACTAGTGTTGGGTGTTGAGGTTAAATAGTATTTGATGCAAACACAAGACAGGGTAAAAGTCAATCAAGTCGCAGATGCGATCGCAGCCAGCCAACAATATTTGCTTTCAATTCAAAACCCAGCAGGTTATTGGTGGGCAGAGTTAGAATCCAATGTCACCATCACTGCTGAAGTCGTCCTTTTACATAAGATTTGGGGAACAGACCAAAGCAGACCTTTACACAAAGTTGAAGCATATCTGCGTCAAGAGCAACGAGAGCATGGCGGTTGGGAACTTTATTACGGTGATGGCGGAGAACTTAGCACCTCAGTTGAAGCCTACATGGCGCTGAAACTATTGGGTGTACCAGCAACCGATCCGGCGATGATTCGGGCGCAAGCTTTTATTCTGCAAGGAGGTGGTATCAGCAAAACTCGGATTTTTACCAAGTTACACCTAGCCTTGATTGGCTGCTACAACTGGCGCGGTATTCCCTCGCTACCACCTTGGATAATGCTGTTGCCAAAAGCTTTTCCTGTCAATATCTACGAAATGTCTAGCTGGGCACGTTCTAGTACTGTGCCGTTGCTGATTGTATGCGATCGCAAACCTGTTTATCTCACCGACTCAGCAATCAATCTAGATGAGCTATACGCTGAAGGTGTCGATCGAGTCCAGTGGGAATTACCCCAAAGTGGCGATTGGACAGATTTATTCCTCACCCTCGATCAGGGGTTTAAGCTGGCAGAAAGCCTTAATTTAGTCCCTTTCCGTCAAGAAGGCATCAAAGCCGCCGAAAAATGGATTTTAGAGCGCCAAGAAGCTACAGGCGACTGGGGCGGCATTATTCCGGCGATGTTGAATTCAATGCTGGCTTTGCGATGTCTGGACTATGACAGAAGCGATCCGATTGTGGAACGAGGTTTGCAAGCAATTGATAACTTTGCCATTGAAACAGAAAATAGCTACCGGGTACAGCCTTGTGTTTCACCAGTTTGGGATACTGCTTGGGTGATGCGTGCCTTGGTAGAATCTGGCTTTGCACCAGATCATCCAGCTGTAGTAAAGGCTGGAGAATGGTTGTTGCAAAAACAAATTTTAGATTACGGAGATTGGGCTGTCAAAAATCGCCAGGGAAAACCAGGGGCTTGGGCGTTTGAATTTGAGAATCGCTTTTATCCCGATGTAGACGACTCGGCGGTGGTGGTGATGGCTTTACATTTGGCAAAACTTCCTAATGAGAAAATCAAGCAGGCTGCGATCGCTCGTGCCTTAAATTGGATTGCATCTATGCAATGTAAACCCGGTGGATGGGCTGCTTTTGATTTGGACAACGATCAAGATTGGCTCAACTCTATCCCTTATGGCGATTTGAAAGCCATGATCGATCCAAACACCGCAGATGTTACGGCTAGAGTACTAGAAATGCTTGGTGCTTGTGATTTGTCAATTGATAATTATAATTTGGAGCGATCGCTTACTTATCTTTTGCACGAACAAGAAACCGAAGGGTGTTGGTTTGGTCGTTGGGGTGTAAATTATATCTACGGTACCAGTGGCGTTTTATCAGCTTTGGCGTTAATCGATCCTCAAAAGTATAAACTCAATATAGAACGAGGAGCAGCTTGGTTAGTTGGATGTCAAAATCCAGATGGTGGTTGGGGCGAGACTTGCCGCAGCTACGACGATCCCAGTCTCAAAGGAAAAGGAAATAGTACTGCATCTCAAACTGCTTGGGCTTTAATTGGCCTTTTGGCCGCAGGTGAAGCAACAGGTAAATTAGTTCTTGAGGTGATTGAGCGGGGAATTGACTATCTGGTGGCAACTCAACAGCCGGATGGTACTTGGTTTGAGGCGGACTTTACAGGTACTGGCTTCCCTTGCCATTTTTATCTCAAGTATCATATGTATCAACAATACTTTCCTTTAATCGCACTAGGTCGCTATCAAGCAGCGATTAAAGAAGGTTAATATTCGTTTTTAGTAAGGTAGCACACCTATGCTACCTTATCGTGTATTCCATTGATACGAAAACAGTTATTACATCAATACTTTTCGGATAAACCCAACAATCTCTTTTTTGGTCTGGGGGAAAGGTTGATGGGTTTGCGGGGAAAGGTAAATTCAAACCTTTTCCCTTTCCCCTTTCCCCCTTAACCCAAAAGTATTGGTTATTACATAAGCGATCGCATCAACTATATTTACTCAAGTAAAGAAAGTTTATTATCTTAATATTTAATTCTATTCTCTAGCAATGACAATATCATTAGATTTAATAACTGCATAAGCTTCTTTTCCCTCAGATAATTCCAACTCTTCTGCGGAAGCTCTGGTGATAATCGAAGTTAATTCTACTTTGTGAACAATTTCCAAAGTTACCTCACTATTAACTGCTCCATAAACAACTCGTTTAACCACACCTTTAAGAATATTGCGAGAGCTAACTTTTAGTGATTTCTTGTGAATACTACTTTCTATGTCAGGCTTTTGAGTGTAATAGATATCTTCCTGTTTTTCTTGCTGAGTTGCTGGTGATATTGGTGTTGAGGACTGCTGAGTGAGACTACGCACAAGTTCCCGCAGAATCTCAGTCTTGGTGCGTTGAGACTGTTCGCAGAACTCCTCTAGAATCTTCCGCTCGTCTTCTGAGGTTTGAAATGTAACCCATCCTTGTTCTTTTCTTGGCATAATAATATTATTATCAATTTTGGTTATCTTAGTAAAATTCTACCAAGTGTCAATTCGATACGTCGTTTTAGTAATAACATTTTTTTTTCGGTATTTTCGGCATTTTTATCGCAAATTAATCAACCATTCTCATATAGTTAACTACATATATATTTATTTTTTTCTAGATGCGAAATATTTTGTTACTTGAAATTGTCTAAATTATCACTAAAATGATACCAACTAAGATGGTATAACATTAGTCTATGGTATTTGTTGGGATAGCTACGCTTACGCAAGGATAATCTAACAGAAAATTCCACTGGCGACGCCGAATAGCCCGTCGCAGACATGGCGTGAGTGCCGTAGGATTATTTAACGTGAGTTCACAGCGGGGGGATGAAACACCTAAAATCACGTTCTCAAGACTTGCGGAGTTTATTTGAGAACAATATCACCATTGAATACGTGGCAGAACCACTGAAAGCTATGCCAGCTGATGCGGAGGCGAAAGAAGTGCTGCATTGGATGCAAGCACAAAATTTTGATGTTATCGGCGTGGAGACGGGAGATATTATTAGCGGTTATGTAGAACGCTCTAGTTTGATCCCAGGCAAAAAAGGTAAATGTAGCGACTATCAACGGGTGTTTCATCCCAAAGAACTAATTGCCATTTCTACCCCACTGATTAAGTTGCTACCCATTTTGCAGCAAACTCCGCGATTGTTTGTCTTAGATTGCAATCAGGTAAGTGGTATTGTTACCTGTGGTGATTTGCAGAAAGCACCCGTGCGAATGCTACTGTTTGGCTTAGTAACGCTGCTAGAAATGAATTTGCTGCGGCTGGTGCGGATTTACTATCCCCAAGATTCTTGGCAAAAAGTACTTAAACCTGAGCGTTTAGAAGTTGCTCAACGACTATGGCGAGAGAGTCTGGAAAGAAACGAAGCCACCGATTTGTTAGATTATCTACAATTCTGTGATAAGCGAGAGTTAATTTTAAATCAACCAGAACTCCTCCAGCAACTAGGATTAAAATCAAAACGGTTTGGCGAACGTTTCCTCAAGTCTGCTGAACAGTTGCGAAACCGATTAGCTCACGCCCAAAATTTAGTTAGTGGTTCCTCTTGGACAGAATTGATTTCTCTAGCAGAAGCGATGGAAAAGCTGTTAATTCATTGTGAGGAAGTTGAGTAAAGTGGTTAGCTTTGTTTAACACTATTGAACCAACGGCTTAAATCTGCTGCTGTTGAGCAAATGGGTTCTATAGGGTAAATTCAGGAGGACTATCAGCCAACTTGCTTAAGCAGTTAGATTCTTGGGAATTGGCAATCTCTAGGGCACGTTTATACGCCCCAGAAATAGTTAATCAATGGGAAACACTGGCTAGAGCTTACCAGTTGCGGTACTTAGCGCGTAGAGCAGTCAGCCTGCAAGATGGTGCAATGGCTGTGAAGTTGGTGAATCGAGCATTAGCAACCAACTGGCGTATTCTCTCTAAAGAACCACGCCGTACACTTTTGACCCTGGGAGCTGCCTATTTCCTTCGGCTTTTGCCCCAGTTCCTTTACAGTCGAATTGAGACTGTTGCTTTAAAGACTACAGGATATACTCAAAGACAGCGCATTTCACAAGGCTTAGGAGGGAGCAACGCGATTTCGTGAGGTGGGCCAAAGGACGTGTATAAATGAGCTTTAACGCGGCTTTTGGATCGAATCACTCACTTGAGTCCCTGTATAATTGGGAACCCAACCTTCTGCGATCGCAAAATAGCGTATCCCTTTGAAATTCAACGATGCAGTTGGGCTGCACCAATGCTCAACGCCGGCGGGGATATAAAGATAGTCTTGTGCCTGAACTAAAAGCTGTACCTGGCTGCCATCACCTCGCACAAAGCCATAAATCATTTCTCCTGCCAACACATAGACAGGTTCAGGCGCAGGATGAGTATGGTAACGACCGTAGGTTGCGATCAGATTGTGAAGATTGAACGAACCTGGATGCACATTTAGTAAGTCACACCAAAGAGCGCCATTTTCTTGCTGAAGAAATTCAAAAACGCTGTTATGGAGTTCTACGCAATAACGTTTCTCAGCCTCAGTTAATACGTCCTGGTCTAGCAGATTAGGGAAGAGTAGCGATGTTCCTGGGTCGTAGTGTTTGAGTTGAATGCCAAGAGGCGCAAGTTCGCGGGCTATTTCGTCTAAATCGCTTTCAATCGTACCGTCGTCAAGTAGTAGGTTAGCCATGACAAAAAGACTAATTAACTGTTAAGAAGAGTATACTCAATTTTAAGATGAAAAGCCACTATTCCCGATTGAGAAACCGGGGAATGGGCGCAGGGGAGCAGGGAGCAGGGAGCAGGGGAGATGAGGGGACAAGGGGACAAGGAGATAAACAAAACTCCTAACTCTTAACTCTTAGAGCTAATTTGTAAATTCAAGTAAAGTACTTGTCTTGTAAGGGTTTCAGGAATTTTAGTCAATAAAGCACTTATTCGCTGAAACTCAGATCGTTACGAGGTCTGAGTATCCTTAAGATTTTCTTTACGAATCAGATATTAACTCCTAACTCCTAACTCAGCACTTAGCACTCCTAACGCCCAATGCTCATTAAAAGAATAAATTTATCGCCAGAATGATGCTTATTGGTACCACTAGCATCTAAGCTAGTACGGGTGAACTATATCCAGCATGGAATGTCTGACTTAATTCTGTTTTGGCATCGGCGCGATTTACGCATTTCTGATAATACGGGACTGGCTGCGGCAAAACGGCAAAGTCCGAAGGTAGTGGGCGTGTTTTGCCTCGATCCGAATCTTCTGGAACGGGATGATGTTGCTCCTGTGAAAATAACTTATATGATTGGTTGTTTGCAGAAACTCCAAGAGCGATATGCTCAAGTTGGCAGCCAGCTGTTAATACTCCACGCCGATCCTGTACAAGCAATACCAGCTTTAGCCGAGGCAATACATGCCAAAGCTGTTTTTTGGAATTGGGATGTAGAACCTTATTCGCAAGAACGCGATCGCACCATCATAAATGCTCTCAAAGAAAAAAGTATTGAGTTTCTTAACCAAAACTGGGATCAAATCCTCAACTCTCCAGAGGAGTTACGCACGGGTAGTAACAGTCCTTACACGGTTTACACACCCTTCTGGAAAAATTGGATTGCTAAACCGAAGGCTCAACCAGTAGAAACACTGCAAAATGTTGAGGGATTAACGGAAGCTGAACAGGAAATTGCCGAACTTGCAGGAGCCTTGGCACTACCTTCAGCAAAAGATTTAGGATTCATCTGGGATGAACAATTAATTATTTCACTAGGAGAAGCGGCGGCACAAGAACGATTAGAAGAATTTACTAATAAAGCCATTACTGAATATCAAGAACAGCGAAATTTCCCCGCAGTGGACGGTACATCACAATTGAGTGCAGCTTTAAAATTTGGCGTAATTGGCATTCGCACCGTTTGGCAAGCCACGGTAGAAGCACTAGAAAATAGCCGCAGTGAGGAAACAGCAGTTAATATCCGCACATGGCAACAGGAATTAGCTTGGCGGGAGTTTTATCAACACGCAATGTATAACTTCCCGGAATTAGCTGATGGTGCTTTCCGCGATAGCTTTAAGAACTTTCCTTGGGAAACTAACGAAGAACATTTCCAAGCTTGGTGTGAGGGGAAAACAGGCTACCCCATTGTGGATGCAGCAATGCGCCAGATGAATGAAAGTGGCTGGATGCACAACCGTTGTCGAATGATTGTTGCCAGTTTCCTTACTAAAGATTTGCTAATTAATCCCCAATTGGGAGAAAAATACTTTATGCAGCACCTGATTGATGGTGATTTATCTGCAAATAATGGCGGTTGGCAATGGAGTGCTTCTAGCGGCATGGACCCCAAACCTGTACGGATTTTTAACCCAGCCAGTCAAACACAAAAATTCGATCCAGAAGGGGAATATATTCGGCAATGGGTATCAGAATTGCGGTCTGTAGATACAGAATATTTAGTTACTGGGAAAATTCCACCTTTAGAACGTCATGCTGTTGGCTATCCTGACCCAATTGTGGATCATAAAATACAGCAACAGCAGTTTAAACAACGTTATCAACAGCAAAAAATTATTAGTAGTGGTGAGTAAAATTGTGAATTTTTTAATGTTAGTTTAGAGTTGATATTGTATCATAGGCGTTGCTGAATTCAGGTATAAAAATGATTTTGCGTGATTTCAAAACCCTTGTAGAGACGTTGCAATGCAATGTCTCTAAACCAAGATTCATACATCTAATCAGCAACGCCGTATCATAATAAAAATTTTGCTATAGGGCGATCACATCTAAATTAAGTAGTCAGACAGAATTAATTACACAATGTCATTGCGATCGCTCACAATGACTGTAAATATTTTAGGCTTTGATTCTTGCTCCCTAAGGCTAGTAGGGAAGGGGTTGGGGGTTAGATTTGAGAGAAAGTTGCACACAGCGTTAATGTGATTAAAAAGATTGACTCAAAACTTATTGTCATTTTCATAGCTGATGTAGCAAAAAGACATTTAACTATCTACAATAAGTAAGTATAAAAAGATTTTGCAGAACATAGGAATTGCAAGAAAATACTTAGCAGTACACAACTGGAATCAAACAGATAAGGAACACAAGACCAATTTATGACCTCAACCACAACTTACACTTACGATATCGATGGCAAAGTGATATCTGAGAGGACAGACAACAACAGTGATGGGATAGTAGACTCAGTTATTACCTACCGCTATGCTCGGACATCCACAAACTATGGCAACAACGTCAACGGCACTAATTATGTCAAAACCTTTACTTATGATGCCAAAGGCAACCAGACATCAGTGAGCTCTGACTACAACGGCGACGGCATACCGGATAATGTCGAAACCTATACTTATGATGCCAGGGGCAACCTGACATTCGAGAGCCGTGATGTCAAAGATGCCGACCCCAGCTTACCGAGTTATGTCAAAACCTATACTTATGATGCCAACGGCAAGTTGACATCTACTAGCCATGACGACAACGGCGACGGCATACTGGATTATGCCTCCACCTCTACTTATGATGCCAACGGCAACCTGACATCCCAGAACTCTGACGACAACGGCGACGGCAAAGTTGATTCTGTCTACAGCTATACTTATGATGCCAGGGGCAACAAGACATCAGTGAGCTATGACAACAAGGCCGACGGCATACCGGATTCTGTCGAAACCTTTACTTATGATGCCAGGGGCAACCAGACATCTTATAGCTCTGACATCAACGGTGACGGCATACCGGGTTATATCGAAACCTCTACTTATGATGCCAACGGCAAGTTGACATCTACTAGCTATGACAACAACGGCGACGGCGTACCGGATTCTGTCAAAACCCTTACTTATGATGCCAAAGGCAACCTGACATCCGATAGCCGTGACTACAACCGCGACGGCATACCGGATTATATCGAAACCTTTACTTATGATGCCAAGGGCAACCAAACATCCCATAGCCGTGACGGCAACGACTTCATGGATTATGTCGAAACCTCTACTTATGATGACAACGGCAAGTTTACATCCATAAGTTATGATACTAACGACGACGGCATACCGGATTCTGTCAAAACCCTTACTTATGATGCCAAGGGCAACCAGACATCCGAGAGCCGTGACGACAACGGAGACGGCAAAGTTGATTATGTCGAAACCTATACTTATGATGCTAATGGCAAGTTTACATCCTTGAGGGCAGACTACCAAGCAGACGGCAAAGTTGATTATGTCCAAACCTCTATTTATGATGCCAAGGGCAACAAGACATACTTTAGCCGTGACTACCTAGCAGACGGCATACCGGAATACGTCGAAATCTCTACTTATGATGCCAAGGGCAACAGGACATACTTGGGCTACGGCGACGGCAAACCTGATTTTGTCGAAACCTCTACTTATGAACGCGCATCCGCCAGCTATGACTTCAACAATGATGGTGTAATTGATGCAGTTGGCATCTACAGCTACGATTTTAACGGCAAGCTGACATCACAAAAAATTGACAATAATGATGATGGCATATTTGATGAAGTCACCGTTTATAGTTACGACGCTAACGGCAAACTCGCTGCACAGGTAGCTGACAAAAATAATGATGGCATTCCTGATGAGATTACCACTTTCAACTACGATCGCAATGGCAAACTAATTTCCGCAGATATTGACAACAACAGTGATGGCATTACTAATGCAGTTGCCACTTATCTGTATGATACCAATGGTCAATTAATTAGCAAAACCACCACAGACGGAAATGTGCCAAAGATTACTTTAAACGGTGGTAAGGATGCAGATCAACTCAGTGGTAGGGCTGGTAACGATCAAATTTCCGGCAAAAACGGCAACGATCAACTCTTTGGATTAGCCGGAAATGACAAACTAGTTGGTGGTAATGGTAATGACATCCTCAATGGTGGTGCTGGGCGTGATATTCTCACAGGTGGTTGTGGCGCTGATAAATTTGTGTTTAACAGTCTGAGTGATTCGCTGCTATCTAGCTTTGATAAAATAACTGACTTGAATATTTCTCAAGATAAAATTGATGGGCTGTATGCAGTTAGCGCTGCTAATTTAGTTCAATTTGGCAAAGTAGCGAGTCTAAATCTTTTTGATGTACAACAGATATTGACTGCAACTGCTTTTGTAGCTAAAGGTGCGGCAACTTTTACCCTTGGTACAGGCAATAAGGGGCAGACTTTTCTGGCACTCAACGATAACACTAATGGATTCTCTGCCCTCACGGATGCTGTGATTGAAATTAGTGGCTACAAAGGCAGCTTGAATAATTTAGCAGTTGTCTAACTTTATGCTGCTGACCAAAACTAGAGCGTCGGTTCGTACCTTTTGTCCAAATTTGAATTTATTATCCCCCTTGCTAGAAAGCTCCCTGCCTTCTGCCTCCTTCAATGAACCTTATTAGGCGCAGAGAACACAGAGAAAAGAGGAATTATGAGCTAAAGCGCAGCTTTGGCGGGGTGGGCTTGGGGGTATTAGGGACTTGCAGAAAATAAATTATCCCAAATTATTTGCATATTTGTGGAGGCGCAAGGCCTTGTGCCTCTACAATGGGATATTTTTTTAACTGGAAGTCCCTTATGCTTAATTGCCCGGACATCATTAGGACTTACGCAAAAATTGCCAAAAAGCTTAATTTATCGAACCGCCTTCTCTACGAGACGCCAAAGGCGAACGGGTAGCATCTCGTAGAGAAGACGCCAAGAAGCCAAGAATCGTAGAGTGTGCATAAGTCCTAATCATATTACTTACGTCTTGACTGGTAAACGAGAAATTGTCCATAAGATGAGTAGGAAAATTAAGTAAATTGCACCAACTAATCCAAACTCAATCAGAGGAATATAGGTTACTTCGTAAATTCTGCCCAAGCCGCGTTCAGTCAGTGCATAAACGGCCAGGACACTCACTAAAAAGGCTCCGTAGATAGTACGTTTAGCCCAGATACCCACAGGTAAACCGTGAAGTTGAGTAAGTACCAAAATGCCAAAAAAACCAAAGAGAAATGTGGGCCACTTGGTTTGTCCTAGTATTAATGACACGATTACACTATGTAAAATAACTGAAGCCTCCAAAGTAAATGTCCACCAACGGTTTACATGGGTGCGGTTAAAAATCAAGGAAGATTGGAGCAGAAGCAAGAACATATAGAGAAAACCAATCAAGTGCCCCAAGGTCGCTTCCATTGGGTGATACCAGAAGGTATAAATAGCGGCGAAGGAGAAAAAATAGCCGTGGTACAGTTTGATAATTTGCAAAAATTGTTGATGGAAGGGAACAGAATTGCCAAAAAATAAACCGCGTCGAGGTGTTTCTAAAATCAGTACGAAGACTAGTAAGAGTACAACTGCACCTTGAGAAGCCCAAATTGAAGTATCTTGAGCTAGAGCATCGTACCAAATATATGTTTGGAGAAAGTGTAAAGCGATGAATACACCATTAATGGCAAGCATGAGGTAATTTATCGGGTGCAACGCTGATTTGTATTTCAACTGCGATCGCTGCGCCCACAAGAGACACGCCCAGATGCTAAACTGATGCCCAAAGTACATACCCCAAGCCGTTGCTCGACTCCAAAAGGTTGGTTGAGGAAGCTTCCAATAGTACCAGTTTAATCCTTGGTCAGGAAGTTTGATGATGCTTGCAGGAATGCTCCCACCGATCCAAATTCCGTAGGTGAGGAGGATGCTGACAAAGATGCCTAAAAATAATACTCTGCGACCTGTCATAATACTTCGGCTCCCTTCGACTGCGCTCAGGGCGAGTCGCTCAGTACAAGTTCGTAATTCTTAAATTAAGGCCTAGATTTTTAGGCTACACGTTCTGTTTTTGGCTCAGATGCACTTTTAGTTACTCGCAAACTAAGAGTCAAAGCTACTACCATTACTAAAGTTCCACTCAAAAAAGGAGCAGAACTCCCAAATTTCATAAAACTAACCCCTGCCCACGTTGGCCCAGCAATGCGTGCCAATGCAGAGCAAGAACTGGCAATTCCTAATATTTGTCCTTGTTCTTCTGGATCTGTCATCTGGGAAATCAAGCTGTTCAATATTGGTTGACTAACACTAATTCCCCATGCCACAAGTGTGGCGGCGACTAATAATAAAATTAAGCTTTGCGAGAATCCAATTAACAGTAATCCTAAACCTAATCCTAATATTCCCAAGATAAGTAACTTGATTTCACCCAATTGTTTCTTGAGGAATCCGATTAGTCCTCCTTGAATGATTGTGCTGACAATCCCCATGAAGGCAAAAAGATAACTAGCTTGTTGAGGGCCCCAACTTAATTGCTGCTTAGACCATAAAGCCAATGTAGAGTCCATAGCTGCCACAGCAAAGGTAACTAAAAAGTAGATGCCAACAAGTACACAAAACTGTGAACGCTGTGACAACTGTAGCAAGTTTAGCGATCGCTGACGGTGGCGATGAAGTTGAATTTTGGCTTTAGTCTCAGAATTTAGAGATTCTGGAAGTAATATCAAAGCACAAAGAAATGCCAATAAAGATAATCCGGCTGCAAACAACGACGGTAAATGAAAGTTAGCGTTGTTCGGATCTGACCCGATTAGAAGACCTCCAATCGCTGGGCCGAGAATGAAGCCAAGACCAAAAGCTGCGCCGATTACACCCATGCCACGAGCTCGATTAGTTGGCGTGGTAATATCTGCTATGTATGCCTGAGCAGTGGCAATATTCCCTGACATAATCCCGGCTAAACTACGAGCAATAAACAAAATCCATAAGGAGTTGGCAAAACCTAAGCCTGCGTATGCAATTACCGAACCGAATAAAGTCAGTAATAAAATCGGACGGCGACCGTAGCGATCGCTAAATCTGCCCCATAATGGTGCAAATAAGAACTGCATTAAAGAATAAATAGCTACAAGTAAAGTCGCTTCATTAGGTTTTGCACCAAATTGTTCAGCATACAAAGGCAGTATCGGCAGAATAATTCCAAAGCCGAGCAAGTCTATAAATACAGTCAGAAATAAGACGAATATAGCCTTGTTATTATTTTTATTCTCCATCTGTACAATTCCATTTTATAAAAAAGATGTGTGAATTGGATTAGTTGTAAGACATCAGGGAATGTTTGATTGTAAATAGCTATTGATTACAAACAGGAATCACTAAGTAAGTAGGTGCTAAAAAACACAACTAAATTAAGAAGGGAAAAGGTTAAGGGTAAAAGGGAAAAACCTTTACCCTTTAACCTTTTCCCTTTACCCATACAAAACTTTGTATAGTTCGGTTTAATTGTGCCAACCTACTTATGAGCAAAATGTTTGAATTTCAGTGTGGTTAAGCAAAATAGCATGGAACAAACCCATGATAAAAATCAAGCCAATAATACTACTAATGAAAGCAACTATAATTTCGTGCTTCCGTATGGCTTTTTGTATCTTAGCGTCTATGATGTTTTCTAATTCTTTGTATAACATTGACTTAAATTTGGTTAAAGACAAGAATTATCTGGAACTTACGTTACGTACTTACATAAGTTGGAGTATGTCCGAAATCTCTAACTTATTAAATGAAAGCTATTTCGATGCTGTGGGAGTATCAAGTATGTTTACGTCGTTTCAAAACAGCACTTGAAACTCCAAAAGCTAATATCGCTAAGGTATAAGTTGGTTCGGGAGTTGCGAGAATGCTTACCTGATTAATAGCCAAGCCATATTCTGGAGCAGAACTGCTAAAAACAAGTCGTGAGATGTTTGCAGTATCACTACGAATCCCCAAAAATACCGCCGAATTATCTAATGCTAAGGACGAAATATTTGGAACTGAAAAAGTACCCAATAGGTTATTGGCATTATCAAAAGCGGCGATCGAATTTTCAATTTTCAATTTACTAGTGTCTACAGCTATTTGAGTTCCAGCGCCAAAAACTGGCTGGGCAAAACTAATCGAAAAAGGCTCGCCGTTCCCCTTAGTTCCAGGATCGGGAGTACCAGGAGGAAGAGGGATAAAACCTGTTGGATCTATACCTCCGAAGAGAATAAAATCACCTAGACCGAAGTTACTCCGAATGCCAGGTGAAGGTAAAGTTTGAAAAACAAATGGTGGAGTAATTTGAGGCTTATTAGTTGGAGTTATATTTATATCCAAGCCTAAACCACGTTGCGATGTTGCTGAAAAAGAGTTAGGTAAAAAAGCAGAAAAATCAGGGGCAGAAGGATTAAAGACTTTACCTAAACTTCCCCAATTAACTTTATCATTGCCTCCTAAACTAGCACGCTCAGTTACTAAAAATGTAGCCGCTTTAACTGGTAATGGGATAGCCATTATTATGATTGTGATTGCTGAAAAATATTTTACAGATAACTTAAATAATTGATTGAGCGTAACTCCCACAAGGTTTTCTCCTTAATTTTTTAAGATAATATCATCAAAAGGCAACAATTAAATATTGATGATGAGACAATGTTTTGCTCAGTTCGAGAGAGTTAAAGAAACTGCTGCGATCGCGCCGACTGAGCTTAAATGTGCCATTGGCGATCATTACCAGTCAACTTGTTATTGTCCTCTCTCCACCATCAATTAGATTATTTCCAAAACTAGCAGAGATATTGTCATTGCCTCTACGAGCAAAAATCCGGTCGTCATTACTAATATTCTGTCAATAAATTATCATTAAGAATATCAATAATAATAGATATAGAATATATTCCTTGATAGTTATGTATATCAAACGTAATTAATATTTGTAATATTTACATGATACAAATATCAAAACTATAAATTTCTGATGAAATCTACCTCAAAACAGTTAATTCTATTTTATATCTCTGGTGAAATAAAAATGCGATTATCTATTTTTTTTAATTGTTTTATTTCTTCAAGGTTATCAAAATGCGGGCGCTATCGTGTTGAAAATATGGGCAAGCAATAAAATATAGGACTCATACAGCAGATTTCAACTTCTCGTGCGATCGCGAACAGCGTGTCAAAGACAGAGGCTACGTCAACGTCAGGTAAAGAAATACCCCACCCGCGCAAGCACAACCAAACTCAACTCTTAGCGCACTGCTTTAGGCAGGCAATGCCCGACTTGTTCGCTCTTAGCGTTCCCGCCATGAAAGCAAACGGGGTGAGGGTTGAGTTCGGGTATACTTCCAACAAATAGATTATGCAATATTGTAGGGTATTTTTTTGATTTGTCAGTCCTCTATGGCAATTTATAGCTACCAACACGTAGATTTAACTGACCTTGGCGCGGGTTATCGCTGAATATAAATGCGCCTTCTTCGCTTTCCCCACTAGATAAAAAGTCGATCTGTTGCTCTCCTGTTTCTGTAACTTTGCCGTCAATCATTAACTCAGCCATAATCTGAACTGACTCAGCTGTATCTCCTCCATTATTGACAACTTCAAAAGGAACATAAAACTGGCCATTAATTTCTCGAATTGTTTGTTTTTTAGTGACAGAAAGGATCGGAGGTTGATTTTTTTCGTTCAGCCAAGTGTAGGCTACCAAACTCACAATAATTGCTAGGATGAATGAGGCGATGCTGAATGTTATCCACTCAGCTATTGAGCGCTTTGGTTGTTCTGTTTCAGTCATATTGCTAACCTTCCGGCTGCACCACCAATAGTTGCGGGTAAACCCAGTATCAATGTGTGATCTAACCACATTGTCCAGGGGTCGCTAAAAGTTAATTTTTGAAAGAACCACAGCATAAAAGCACCTGCTAGCAATGATACTAAGTAGGACATAATGGTTTCGCTCGATGGTCGTTGAAAAATTCCCTTTTGCTCTTTACGTCTTTGCTGGTTAGAAAAACCTGCCTGAAATACAATGCCATAAGAAATCAGCAAAGATGCGGCGATCATTGCCAACTCCCAAGGTGGAGAGCTTGCGGCTGCAAGCATAGAAATTTCATCTGTAGGAGCGATGTTAAATGCAATTATGGTTGCACCAATCAAGGTTCCACCCACATCCACAAAAGTGGCGTGTAACTCATCTCCTTTGTTCTTGGTTGTGCTATTTCCCCGATCGCTTGCTTGTCCTTTTCCATTGCTGTTTTTAGTCTCTCCCAAAAACTGATTCGCTAATGCTACACCAAGAGCAAACGGTACACTTTCAAAGATAATTTTACCTAAAGATTCCTTTAGGGAGGTTTCTGGTGCCAATTCTCGCAATAGTAATAGCACAAAGGTAGAACAAGCTATGCCGATCGCGATCGCTTCTACGGTATCCATTGCGGCTTGATGAGAGAGGCCTGTATATCTGCGTTTCCGAAAGCCTTCTGTATAATTGAGCAAGTAAACCACAATAAACATTAATGCGATCGCCGTCATGATAAATTGTGGTTTTGCCAGCGATCCAATCCACCAAACCTCCATTGTGTACAACAAGGGTATGCCAAATAAAAAACCTCCGCAAGCACCTCGAATGATGTCATTAATCTCATTCTCCCAGACATTTTTTTGACTTTTTGTTGGCACTCCTTTATTTTCCTTTTATTTAAATTTTGTTTTAATTTATAGTTCATTTATCTGCGAAAAAGTTATTTTTTTAATATATATAAATTTTATTTATCAGATTTTCATATTTTGTATTATCTGCTACAATCCTGACCAGCATCTATCTTAAGATAATATAATTTACCAAAATCTTCTCTCGGTTGATGGAAGTAAAAAACAATACACAGATGTTAGATTATTTAATAGCTTGGGGACTTGCAAGTAATAAAATAGCTCAAGTATTTTATTAGTTGTAGGTTGAGCGTCTCAACCGTCCTGTGAAATGACTGGGCTTTTCGACCCACTTTGCAAGTAGTAGTAACTTATTTTTGGAGTTCCCTAAATCAACTACAAGCCGGAGATAAAAACCATGAGTGCCGAAAAGAGAATAGAAGCCACTGCAAAAAATATTGAAGGAAAAATTCAAGAGGTTGTGGGTGAAGTCACAGGTAATCCACAAGATAAAACTGAAGGACAAGCAAAGCAAGCTGAAGCCCAACTTACTCATACCGTAGAAAATATTAAAGACGAACTCAAGAAAGCTTTAGAATAATTTCGCTTGTCTAGTGCAAATAGCGATTTTAATGATGATTGACTCCTAAATTTGTAACTGAAATTACTCCACTTTCTATAAGTTAGTGGGGTTTTTTATTGCGTCAAATCTGAAAGTGAGCTTAACTGAGGGAAAAGGGAAAAGAGAAAAGGTTAAAGGGAAAGGATTTTGAGTTTTTTTACCCTTTTCCCCCGCCCCTTATCCCCAGCTACCGTGTACACACAAGTCAAATTACCCCCCTTAATCCCCCCTTATAAAGGGGGGAAATAAGAAATCTAGTTCCCTCCCCTTTCTAAGGGGAGGGTTAGGGTGGGGTAAAACTGACATGAAAAACCAAGTGAGTAAACTATTTCAGACTTGTGTGTACACCGTAGTTATCCCCAGAGGGGGCCCCACCTTCCCCTTTACCCCGACTTTTGCAAAAAGTCCAGTGTTTGACTGAGTTATTGCATCAAAATCTGACGGCTTAAAATACTCATGACTTCATGTGGATTACCTGTTGGTAGTAGCGCACTCCAATCACCAACGTTGGCGTAGCCAAGAACTTGCAACAAGTGAATTGTGCTAGTAACGGCTTTTGGTGAACCAATCAATAAATGTTTAATCGGTTCTCTTTTTGGCGATAGTTTTTGGTCAGATAGATTCAAAAGGGGCGCGTTGTTGCCTTGGGTAGGTAAATACTGCTTTTGTTGTGATTTGGCGAACTTTTTTTCTTGTGTCATCATCGTAGTTGACTCCAATTGTAGGGGTTAAATGAAAGGCGATCGCCCTCGGCCAAGAGTCCGCGATCGCCTTTCTTATTTCAATTTACAGTATATTTTTATACCCGTCAATAGTTTTATAAGTATTTTTACATAGAAAAAGCTTTGCCAGGTTCTTATAGCGCTTCTTCGGGCGATCGTTTATTGAATTCGGGTAGTCGTTTATTGAATTCGGGTAGTCGT
>NZ_JAVRCI010000113.1:0-18028 GCF_034530835.1 Nostoc sp. DedQUE12b
TCATAAGCAGCCCGGAAAAGTTCCTGAGCAGAGAGTTGTGTAACTGTCATGTGCTTCTCCTAGTCGCTACTGTAATTAGCGTTTTAGTTTCCTTGGTATTAGCATAGAAGTAATTGTTGAGGCTTGGATAGTCCCCAACTGGGTACACTTATGGCTAATTCTCTACACGCTGTATTTCAGGCGATCGCTAATGTCCAAAATGAGCAAGAGTTAAGACTCGCTCTCACGGATAAAATTAGCGAGCATTTTGGCGTGCAAAATTGGGGTATTTATCTCCTTGATGAGCAGCCAACCACTGAGATTAATGTTCCAGGCATTCCAGCAGTATGCTTAGAGAGCAATCCAGTGGGGCGCTACGTGGTTGAGCGTCATGCTCCCGCCCACGAACAGTTATTATTATCGCCAGGAGACTGGAAGCATTTTTGTTCGCGTTCCGATCACGAACACGTGATGACCGGGCCAATTGTTTGTGATGGTCGTCTTGTCGGAACGCTTAACTTGACACGTGACAAGGGAAATCCTGCCTTTAATGGTAACGATTTAGCTGACTTGAGCGCTTTATGTATTCATCTGTCAGCAAAAATGGCAACCCTACGGACAAAACCCAAAATATCCAATTCCCTTTTAGTTAGTCCTTTAACAGCGCGTGAGTTAGAAATTGCCGATTTGGTGGCACAGGGGTTAACGAATGCGGAAATTGGAGAAAAACTTTGGATTACGCAAAATTCCGTCAAGCAAGCTTTAAAGAGGATGTTTCGGAAGTTGAAGGTTTCGGCGCGTGCAGAAATGGTGGCAAAGCTACAAGATATACAAGTTTCTTGAAGGGGGCAGGAGTATTGGTGTCAACTTAAGCTTAAACGCTTATACCACAGGCATTTTACCCCACCCCCAACCCCTCCCCTTGCTAACTATGCGTTACCCACATCTTTCTTTACAATCTTGAAACCCATGTTCTATAACCGTCTTAGACACTGAGAATTTAGACATACTTGACAAATTTGCTTTTAATCTTCTCGCTAAAACTGCGTTTTTATTGAGAATGAACAACGAACAAATCAGGGTTATAAAAACCTGAGTCAAGACTCTTGCAAATGTTAAGAAAGATCCGGGTAATGGATAGCCTTGCTAAGGGGAGGGGCGGTTTTGGCTTTAGACAAAACCGGGGTGGGGTGACGCGGTGAGTAACTGTAAGTGAATGAACTTAATGTCACGTCTTGATAAGGGTTTCACGTTAAGTTGACACTTATGGGGGCAGGGCTTTCTGCGTAGATTCGGGAATTAGAACTATTAGCTGGACATGATATGAAAACTTTAATTCTGGGTATAAAATCCAGTTTTAAAAGAAGAATTGTATTGAGTAGAGTGTAGCGAGATACAATTCTTCTTACTTTAATTTCATGCTTTTAAAGGTGGCTTACTCGTGCCTTCTGCCTCCTGCCCCCTGCCCCCTGCCTTCTGCCTTCTGTTATAAAGACTCTAACTGATGGTAATCTAAGATTGTAGAACCAAATCCAATAAAAACTTTTGTTTTTGACAGTTTTCTTTTTTGGACAATAGTAATATAAGTCGTGAATAAAGTCTTTGACAATTAAGACTTGATTATGATTTAAGTAAGTTCTAGAGAACTTAGTTAGTTTTTTAACAGGAGAAGTAGGGTGCTTAACAACCTTCATCAGTTATTATCTCCCCGAAAGTGGGGAATTCCCCTCGCGGGCTTAGGCTTACTTCTCGGTTTGGGCTTTTTAGCCAAGCAGACTCAAGTAATATCATTTACAGATTCTCGATTATCATCGGCTCAGATTCAGAAAACCTCCGAGAACTCTCTTTTGTCGCAGCTGAGAAAAGTTCGAGAGCAGAGAAGTCAACTGAATGCGGCTTCTGGAGGCGATAAAACAGTACCTACAATCACAGCAATGGTTCCAGGCGATCAGGGAACTACAAAAAGTGCAAGAGTTTTACCAAAAGCAAGTTTTCCTGTAAAAGATGGGATTTACCTCTATGGCCAATCCCCAAAACCAAACCAGCTTGGTCAAGGTTATATCATCTTTCAAAAGCAGCAGAATAAGGTAACGGGTGCTTTGTATATGCCCCAATCAGAGTTTAATTGTTTTCAGGGTACAATCAACCCATCAGGAGAGTTGGCGATGACGGTTAATAGTTCGTCAAATGAAGCCAGTTCTGCACAATCGAATCAGGTAGCTACAAGCAATAGACTGCCCAAGGTTGGTGAGGATGAGTCAAATTCTTATGCTTACTCCCTGGCTCTGCAAGACTTTTATCGGTTAAATTCGATCGCAGCGAGCGATCGCCGCACGTTACAAATGTGTAAGTAATCTCCAATATCTTAAATTATGTCCTTTTGGACTAGACACACTCAAGCAGCCCTGAGTGTGTTATTAAGCAATCCTCAGTACTTTTCTAGGGCTTTCCGCTACCCGTTAAAATCGCTGACCTGTAGTAACTTCAAATCTAAGTTCTCCTCGGTCGCTAATTCCTAAATCACCTCGAATTAGCCCAAAGGATGACTTGACGCGCAATCCTAAGCCGTAACCAAAACCACTTCCGGGTTTATCTCGTAGCACTCCTGGTTCTCCTAGCACGGTTTCGCTAGACCCGAAATCTGAGGCGAAGTCAGTAAAAAGAACTCCTCCGATTGAGTAAGAAATTGGGAAACGATATTCCACAGAAGCTAAACCATAAATCTGACCACTGGCAACTTTTCCATAACCGTAACCCCGAACAGAATCTAGCCCACCAATATTAAAAGCATCAGCTGGTGGAAAGTTTCCAAAAATCGTACCAATTTGGAAATTAATCGCCAACATTTCTGGATTGTCAGTTGGTCTACCATTACCGATCCAACTGACTGGTAAATACTGAATATAATCTCCCTGTAGGCGGTTGCTAGAAATATTACCCAGTCCAATCGGAATTGCTTGTTCTGTGCTGAGAGTGAGAATCGATCCTTGAGTCGGATTTTCTCGACGATCGCGTTGATCTCTGGATACAGAAAATAATACTGTATATAAGTCATCAATGCCAGTACCACTGACAGATAAAGGACTCCCTAATCTATCGACCTGTGCGACATTATATTCGCGATCGCGTAGGCTAATTCTGGTATAATTCAAACTTATAGCTGCATCCCACTCATCAAAAGATCGTAAAACTCCTACAGAACCGCCAAACCTTCCCTCGCGTACTTTGTCACCGTTAGACAATCTGATATCTTCATTGAAGGTTCCCGATATATTACGATTACGAAAAGCTCTGATGCTGTAGCCTAAGCGGTTTGGTTCTTGAGGACGATAACGACTAGTAAACTGACCATTAAATTGGACATCTTTACCGCTGATTTGCACAGTTGTATCTAATTTATCGTTAAGACCGCTGATATTTTCATCTTTATAACCTAACCGACCGAATAATCCAACATCTTCGTTACTACCGCCTCCTAAGATTAGAGAAGGGAAGTCACGCTCTTTAATTTCATAGATGAGATTAACGCTGTTGGCATCTTCTTGGCGATAAACATTGACTTCATTAAATGACTCTAATCTCCGCAATCGTTGCAAGTCTGCTTTTAGTAAATCTTCACGAAATACCTCACCAGGTTTGAGTTTCAGCAGACCAATGATAAACTCTTTTTGGGTACGTCCTTTGATCGGCTGACCTTTGTCATCGAGCAATTGATCTTTGTTATTAACAAAACGAATCTGGATGTCTTTGACAATTCTCTGAGAAAACTCGGTAGACTGGTTATCTACAGGAGTTAATCCGATATAGTCACCATATTTTGCATACTCTGCCTCTATCTGTAATGTAGGTTTTGTTGTCACAATACTACTAGTGCTATCTTCAGTAGAAGATTGCGAGTCTGCAACGGCCTCTAGATTTTCTCCAGCTATTAAGATGACTGCGATCGCAACTAAAGCTATTTGAATACGCATTTCGATTTATTCTTAGTTTGTAGGAAATAACGAGAAAAATGTCTGAAAGTACTGATACACATAGCTTACAGCTATTTTAGTTAAAATAGCCTAAAATGCTTGCTGCATAAGGTTTCAAGGATTTCTGATCTTATTTCCTGATATCATGTCCGCATAATTAGTTATGATTCCCACAGTCATTGCACCCCACACGCCAGATGCTCCACTTGGGGAGACCCCAAGACCGCACTAGCTCCCCTTAATCCCCTCCCCGCAAGCCTACGGTGTACACACAAGTCTGGAGTCGTTTACGAATCTGGTTTTTACCCCACCCTAACCCTCCCCTTGCAAAGGGGAGGGAATTAGATTTCCGGCTTCCCCCCTTGGCAAGGGGGGATTGAGGGGGGTAATTCGACTTGTGTGTACACCGTAGCCCCGCAAGCGGGGAGGGGAGACAAAGCGTAGCTTTGGCGGGGTGGGGTTCTTCGGGTTTGATAAGTAATCAAGCGGACATGATATGACAACTCTATTAAAGTCAGCTTGCTAGACCGTTACTATAGTCAAAATAGCCTGTATTAATACTTCTAGCTCAATTGGTTTAGAAATATGCTGTTGAAATCCGGCGGCTAGTGCTTGTTGTTGATTAATTTCTCCTGCATAAGCAGTTAGGGCGATCGCTGGGATTTCTCCGCCTTGATCGGGTGACTGGTTTCTAATTTGACGAATTAGTGTGTAGCCATCCATATCGGGCATACCAATATCACTGATTAACAAATCAAATTTTGCTCGTCCCAAATTATTCAGAGCATCATGTGCTGAGTCCGCTTCAGTCACTTGTGCCCCGTACTGTTCTAGCACAAAGGCAATGAACTCCCGCGAATCTTTATCATCGTCTACAAGCAGCGTTTGCAATCCATTGAGATTAAAGTCTGAGCGATCGTAATCGGCTGTATTAACTTGATTCAATTTTGAAGCAGCGATCAGTGGCAGTTTGACTGTAAATACTGCTCCTTGGTCTTCTCCAGGACTGGCTGCGTGAACGGTTCCGCCGTGCAATTCAACCAAATGACGCACGATTGCTAATCCTAACCCTAACCCGCCAAATTTTCGCGTCGTTGTCCCATCGGCTTGGCGGAAGTAGTCAAAGACGTAGGGCAGAAAGTCACCAGAGATGCCCCTACCAGTGTCGCTGACAGTGATTTGAGTATATTCCACAGGATGAGTATCAACTTCATCCTCGATCGTTTCTAACCGCACCTCTACTCGACCACCCTGTGAGGTAAATTTAATCGCGTTAGAAAGTAGATTCCAAACAACTTGTTGCAGGCGACCAGAATCACCCAACACTTGCCCAACATTCGGTTCAAATATTGTTTGAATTTGAATGGATTTAGCTTCAGCAGCGAGCCGCACAGTTTCAAGAGCGGCTTTGATGGTAAAAGTTAGACTAACTGGAACTGTGTTTAAATTTAACTTACCTTGGAGAATGCGCGACACATCGAGCAAATCTTCGATTAGTTGTGCTTGCAGTTTTGCGTTGCGCTCGATGGTTTCGAGGGCGTACTGAGTTTTAGCTGCGTCTTGGTGACTCTTTTGGAGAATCCTGGCCCAACCCAGAATTGGATTCAAGGGCGATCGCAATTCATGAGACAGCACTGCCAAAAACTCATCTTTGATGCGGTTGGCTTGCTGCGCTTGTTCAGTCTGTTGCTGCAAAGAAATCATCAGTTGATTGAGGCGATCATTTTGCTCTTTCAGCAATGCTTCTGCCCGCTTACGTTCGGTGATATCTGACAGAATAAAAACGGCGCCTGTAAGATTCCCATCCCCATCAAGTACCGGGTCAATGGTTTTGGCAAACCACCGTTCTTGAGACTGAAATTCGAGGACTTGCCGTTGGTGGGTTTCTTTCGCACGGCGAAAGCAAACGCCATCGCCGATTCCCAATTCTGCGCTCATCAACTCATGGTGGGCATAACCTAAAATTTCGTGGGAGGACTTGTTAAAAAGCTGCATCATCGCTCGATTACAGCGTATAATTATCCCTTCTCGGTCTACCAGAGAAACGCCGTCGTTGATGGAGTCAAAGGTGGTTTGCCACTCCCGCGCTGAGGACAAAGCAGCTTCCTCCGCCCGGCGAATTCGCAGCAGCGATCGCAAAGTGGCGAGCAGTTCAATTGGTTCAACAGGTTGCACCAGATAAGCATCGGCACCGCTGTCCAAGCCTTCTGCTTTATCCTGGCTTTGGACAAAACTTGCAGAAAGGTGTAGCACAGGGATAAAAGCCGTTTCCGGGTTTGCCTTAATTTGACGACAGACTTCAAAGCCGTTGATATCTGGTAATTGAACATCTAAAATTACTAAGTCAGGCTGAAAGTTAGCAACAGCTTCTAATCCTGTCGTTCCACTTGCCGCTTCCACCACAGTAAAGCCTGCATTTTGCAAAATACGGGTAACAACGTAACGATTGGCTTCGTTATCGTCAACATGCAGGATCGTAACTCGTGGCTCAGACATGACTTTTCCCTGAAACCTCTAGAACAAGCCCAGCTTTGACGAGCGCATCTTGAAGTTGAGCGATCGCCGTGGTTTGAGAGCCTGTTTCTTTAGAAACAATGGCTACGCTTTGCGCCGCTAATCGGCTTTGCGCTTCTGCATCCAGTTGAGCAGATGAGTGAATAATCACAGGAATCGACTGAGTGACGGAATTGTTTTTAAGTTGCTTGAGTACATCAAACCCGCCGATCTCTGGCATCTCCAAGTCCAGCATGATGGCGTTTGGCTGCTCTTTTTGTGCCAAATTTAATCCTTCTTTTCCATTTGCGGCTTCTAAAATGCTCAAAGGTGTATTTATTAACAACTGTTTCACCAGATACCGATAGCTGGGGTCATCGTCAATTAACAAGACTTTTTGCGGCTTGTTCTCAGTAATTAGCCTATTAAGTTTGTTCAACAGCGGCAATCTGTCTACCGGCTTAATTAGGAAACCGTTTGCTCCTAGCGCCAGTGCTTGCTTTTCGTTATCAACGATGGTAATAACGAGTACAGGGATAGTGCGGGTACTTTCATCTCCTTTGATTTCTCGCAAGAACGTCCAGCCGTTTTGCCCCTCCAGCAGAATATCTAGCATAATCGCTGCTGGCCGAAGTTTTTCTAAGGCAAGCCTTGCCTGAGCTAAGGTGCGGGTAGGAATCAATTGATAGATTGATTGTTGAAGGTGCTTTTCGTAAATAAATAGGGTTTCTGGATGATCTTCAACCACCAGAATGGGCAGGCGAGTTGGCTCAACTAATGTGATTGGTTGCAGTACGGTGAATTCGGTGGCATCTGGGTAGACAATGGGAATCAAGGCTGTAAAGGTAGTGCCTTCACCCAGCTGACTTTTCACCGAAATGCTGCCCCCGAGTAGCTCCGCTAGCTTGCGCGATAACGGCAATCCTAACCCGGTTCCCTTCACCTGCTTTTGCAGAGGAGACTCAATTTGCATAAAATCCTCAAAAATCCGCTCTTGATCGCCGGGAGCAATGCCGATGCCTGTATCAGATACGGAGAAGGTGATGCTATGACCAGTTTGCACAGCGCTGACGCGCACCTCTCCCCGCTCGGTAAATTTGAGGGCATTCGAGACAAAGTTTCTGAGAATTTGAGCAATTTTGCCCTCATCGCTATAGAGCGATGGAATGCCTTCAGGTTCTTCGACAATCAGCGTCACAGAGGAACCTTGAACCAATAATGGGCGCAGCATCCCCCGCAGCGTGGCAAACAATTCACTAACTTCAAAGGAACTGGGACGCACTTCAATTTTTCCAGCTTCCACCTTTGCCAAATCTAGCAAATCATTGACCAGTTCTGATAATCCGTTCGCCGCCTTTTGGATGAATGTCACCTGTTTTTCTTGCTCGACAGTTAAATCGCCATCCATCCGGGCTAGCAGCATCCGAGAGAGGGACAAAATCGAGTTGAGCGGTGTGCGAAACTCGTGACTCATGTTCGACAGAAAGCGGGTTTTTAACTCGTTTACCTGTTGCAGAGAGCTGGCTTTCTCATCCAGTTCTGCATAGAGGGCAACCACACCGCGATTAGTATCTTCCAATTCCTGATTGAGTTGGCTCAGTTCTTCCTCGCGCTTGCGTAGCTCTGCCATTGCCCGGAGTAATTCCTGGTTTTGCTGCTGAATTTCTTGATAGGGATTTTCAGGCGATCGCCCAATTACGGTTTCTCGAATCTGCTGCAATTGCGAATCAGTGAAAGTAGGTGTGCGCTTCGACAACCTTTTGCCAATTGTTACCGTTGTTCCCTCTCCCGGCAGCGATTCAATCTCAAATAAATCCATCAACCTGCGCGTGCCTACGATCCCTAGCCCCGCTCCCGTATCAGAGGTGTAGCGTCCTGCCAAAACGTCTGCTAAATGAGGAATGCCCTCACCCCGATCTTGAATCTGAATCAGAAACGCTTGCGGCTCTCCCGCCACAGAAAATTCAACTGTTCCGTCTTGGGCATATTGAAACGCGTTGCGGGCAATTTCGGAAACTGCGGTTGCCAATCGCGCCCGATCTTGAGCATCAAAGCCCAACTGCTCGGCAATCTCACGAGTTCGTTGCCGAGCTTGCACAACATCCTGTTCGTACTGGATGGCGATCGTGAAAATCCTTGTCATCTGCCCATTCCTTTCGCAACTAACACTGTCACATCGTCCCGCTCTCGGTTAAAGTCTCGGTATAGCACACCTGCAATCAGGCTGGGATGTTTTTGCATTAAGCCTGGATAGCGATCCATCTGCCACTTAGCGCCTAATCCGTCAGAATGCATAATTAAAACTCCGTTGGCATACCAGGGATAGCTAAACTCTTGAATTTTGCGGATTTCATGTCCGACCGTGCCATTGTGAGATAGCAGATGGCGATGCTCAGTAAAGGAGAAAATGCTAGCAGCGATGTTGCCAATTCCAGCAAAGCGGACAGACTGTTGGTCAAAGTCGATTTCGGCAATGGCGAGTGCTGCTCCTCGGGTACTTCGCAGGGCGGCGTGGGCGGCTTCGATGATCGCCCCAGGAGAACGATGAAGATGTTCTTGAAACATTCTCACGGCTGCGGAAGCAGCAGAAGCCGCGGCAGGCCCATGTCCTAAACCATCAGCTACTAACAACAGGCTACGACAACTCTCGACTTCCGATGCCCAGGTATCTCCTGAAACCTCTTCTCCTTGTTTGGGCAAACAGATCGCTCCAATTTCTAAAAACTTTTCAGGCAAATGGCGGGCTGGGTCTGACCAGAGGTGAGCCAAAAGCGCTGTTCCTTGGTTGGGAACGGAGTAAATTTCCAATAAACCAGAAAGGCGACGAATTGCACCCATACCATTGCCCAAGGTTCCGGCTGTGGAAAAGCCATCTTGCAAACACTCATCCACATCGACCATTCCCCGTCCTTTATCTAGCGATAAGATTTCGATGCCAATTCTGGAATTTTGCTTGAGCGATCGCAGCAACACAACTCCGCCGTGGGCGTGCTGTAGCAGATTGCTCGCAATTTCTGTCACCACAATCCCAATCTTGCCCCGTTCCGTTTCCTGAAAACCCAGCCGAGTTCCTAAAGCCATCGCCGCCCGTCTGACTTCCCCAGTCTGGCTAGATTCAGTAATTGTAACAGCGACAGATTCTTTCATTTTATTTCCATCGTACAATTATTATCCGTGTTCCTTCTCCCACCACAGACTGAATCTCAAACTCGCTGGCAAGTCGTTTGGCACCACCCAGCCCCATACCTAAGCCGTTGCCCGTGGTGAACCCATCCTTTAGGGCCAGTTCGATATCGGAAATTCCCGGTCCTTGATCTTCAAAGGTCAGCCGGAGTCCTCGTCGTCGTCCTTCTTGAAGCGTTTCTAGCTTGACTGTGCCGCCCCCTCCGTAGTCTAAGGTATTGCGGGCTAACTCACTGGCGGCGGTGATAATTTTAGTTTGGTCTACTAAGCCAAAGCCAATTTCCACGGCCAACTGGCGCACAGACTGCCGAACTAAAACTACATCTGTAGAAGATTGAATATCGATGGTTTCAGTCTTCTCCATCGTCATCTGCACGCCATTTAGTGCTAGTGATTTGATTTGTGGTTTCATTGAGTGACGATCGCAACAATGCCATACCTTTTTCAACGTTTAAGGCAGTGCGAATCCCCATCAGCGACATCCCCAATTCCACTAGGGTGATTGCCACAGCAGGCTGCATCCCGACGACAACTGTCTCAGCATCTAGCACCCGTGATATTCTGGCAATGTTGGCTAAAACTCTCCCAATGAAAGAATCAACAATCTCTAATCCCGAAATATCGATCAGGACACCGTGAGGGTGAGTTTGAGTGATGCGGTTGGTCAGGTCTTCTTGTAGCGTCATGGCGAGGCGATCGTGCATATCTACCTGGATTGTCACAAGTAGAAAATTGCCCATTTTGAGTATAGGAATGTGTTCCATTACTTCCTTCCAGCTATTTGGATTGAGAGCGGGCAATGGTCGTTCCCAACCGTTTTAGCGCCGTCAGAAAGGCATCGGCTAAGGTTGCTTTCGTGACTACATTTGTCAAATCAATGCCAAGATAGACGATTGTTTGGGCAATTTGCGGACGAATGCCACTGATCATACAATCAGCTCCCATGAGACGGGCGGCAGTAACAGTCTTGAGCAGATGTTGGGCAGTCAGAGTATCGACAGTGGGAACCCCGGTAATGTCAATGATCGCAACTTCGGAACTGGTTTCGACAATTTTTTGCAATAACGATTCCATCATCATTTGAGTCCGGGCACTATCCAGGGTACCGATTATCGGCAATGCCAAAATTCCCTCCCAGAGTTTAACGACGGGGGTAGACAACTCCATCAACTCTTCCTGCTGCCGCAAAATCACCTCTTCCCGCGTCTTTTGATAGACTTCAACGGTCAGCAATCCTAGCTGATCTAGTAAGTTTGTAGCTAACCAGATATTTTCACCCAACTCAATGGGGTCTTTTAATTGCTGGCGCATTCGGTTGAACAGGGGTTGCTTGAACGAAAAGACGAATGTAGCCGTTTCTGAGGGTGTAAAACCATTTTGCGATCGCGATCGAGAAATGCTGTTGAGCATCTCCCGCATCTCCTGCCACGCCGCCGCCTGAATATTGGTAAACTTGTCTTGCCCAACAGCAATCCGCAACAAACTCAGGAATTCCCGGCACTCTTCCTTTAGCTGGGCTTCTTTTATCAAGCCTCTGCGAATATTGACAATGGCTAGTTCCTGAGTCCACTCCGACAGCAAGTCTGCCTCGAAGGTTTCCAATATTTCTGCTATCTTACTTTCGCTCATCGTTTCTTTGAAGGCAACCGCTTTCATTAGTTCAAAATCAGTGTATGACGATTCAGCGCAAGGTGAAAGCGATGATTACAAAAAGCCTAAAAGCTAGATATCAAGTGCGATAAATTGGGCAGATATACAGCGATATCTGGGTTGGGCTACGCCTACCCTAAGATTGATTGAGGATCGGCAAAAAAGTCACAAAAAAATGCGATCGTCTAAAAGTGTATTCTGACTCCTGCGGTACTTAATGCAAACTTCGAGACTGCGGTTGAATGGGAAGCGGAGAACGAGAAGGTACTTTATCACGCCATAAAAGCAAAGGAATACAGAAAAATCCCAAAATAATCACAGCTCCAGTCATGATCCAAACCATTAACCGATTTGGTCTATAGTTCCCTCCTTCAATTTGCCAAAAAACTTGGTTGTATCGCCATGCAGCTAAGGCAATAGTCGAAATTCCAAAAATCACCAAAGCAACACCCAAATTTTCCGAGTTAGATAATGGACTTACCGGAGGTTCTTGTTGAGTAATAGTAATATTCAACTGACGCAGAAATATACCAAATCGCGCAATCACAAAACCAAAGCTAATTAATGCAATAGAAGTGCGTAGCCAAGCCAGAAAGGTACGTTCATTCGCTTGATGCTCCCTTTGACGGTC
Source organism: Nostoc sp. DedQUE12b (assembly GCF_034530835.1). Lineage (NCBI taxonomy): Bacteria > Bacillati > Cyanobacteriota > Cyanophyceae > Nostocales > Nostocaceae > Nostoc > Nostoc sp. DedQUE12b. Next base: position 11,908 of record NZ_JAVRCI010000113.1, read on the forward strand.
AATTTTCGGTATTTTATCCATAAGTATCTTCTGAGGCTAAGTTTGCCTTAAAAAGTATTCATAGCATGGACTAACGCCACAAAGGACTTACGCAACTGGCACAATCGCCCTCGGTGCGACGAAAGCGTACCTTCAATATCCATAAGGTCTTAATACTTACAACCCAAGCGATCGCGAGAATCTTTACAATGGTAAATAAGTAAAGATATATATCATCAAAATCAATGGCACTATTCGGATTTGGCAAAAAGGCAGTTATGCCCACACCAGAGGAAGCTTTGTCAGGAAGGGCACAATCTATGTCAGTACCCGCCGCTCATTATGTCAACAAGAATCCCTTAAAACCTCCTTTTCCCGATGGATTAGAGAAGGCAATCTTTGGCTTGGGCTGTTTTTGGGGTGCAGAACGCAAATTCTGGCAACTTAAAGGAGTTTACACCACCGCAGTCGGTTACGCTGCTGGTTTAACACCCAACCCCACTTATGAAGAGGTATGTAGTGGGCGAACCGGTCACAATGAAGTGGTGTTAGTTGTGTTCGATCCCAAAGTGATTAGTTATGCCGAACTGCTCAAAGTCTTTTGGGAAAGCCACAATCCCACCCAAGGGATGCGTCAAGGTAATGATACTGGCACTCAATACCGTTCGGGAATTTATGTATATTCCGAAAATCAAAAGCAGCTAGCAGAAGCATCCCGAGAAGCTTATCAGCAAGCCCTCAACAGCGCAGGTTATGGCAAGATTACTACAGAAATCTTGGATGCGCCGGAATTTTACTACGCTGAAGCTTACCATCAGCAATACCTGGCTAAAAATCCTAATGGGTATTGTGGTTTAGGAGGGACAAATGTATCTTGTCCCGTGGGTGTAGTTGAATCGCAAGTTAGCGGTTAGAAGAAAGCAGGGGGGCAGCACTTCTCTACGAGACGCTGCGCGAACGGCTACGCTCAGTGACCGAGGGGCAGGGGAGCAGCACTTCGGCTACGCTCAGTGACCGAGGGGCAGGGGAGCAGGGGAGAATAAATAATACCAATGCCCAATGCCCAATGCCCCACTAAAATGCAGATTTGAGTAAAGCGATCGCTCGCACCCATAACATAATACTAATCGGCGCTCCAAGTAGAATACCAGCGATCGCCCAGCCTCTCTGATGGGCTTTGAATTGTTCAATACTGCGCCACTGCCTACTTTTCCAAGCCCATTCATTGCCTTTTGCACCGAGTGCGATCGCCATTACCCACCAGGCATTAGGTACAAAACAGAATAGCCCATACCATACCTGATTTGGCCACATCCACAACCAAGGCATCAGAAAAGCGCCCCAATTCCAACCGAGAATTTCTTCTGGGACTGTTTCATTGTGATTATTTATCCCGCATCCAGAATTGTTGATTATTTCTTTTAGTGGCAAAAGCTGATTCTTATTTGGAGATTTGACAGTCAGCCCCGATTTAAGGGCATTCAGCGCAACGCTTGCACTAGTAAATCTTTGTTCGGGAGCGGGTTCTATCAACTTTTGTAGCCAACTGACAAAACTGGGACTGAGGTTAACTCGGTCTGTAAATTGTAGTCGCAAATCCTGCTGGGGTAAATCAGAGGGGGAAGTTCCAGTGAGCAAATGAATCAAAGTTGCTCCCAGTGCATATAAGTCTGAAGCCGCAACAGCTCGACCACCAAATTGTTCCATTGGGGCATAACCATAAGTCCCGACAACGGTAAAAGTAACGCCTTCTCTTGCCGCTTTATCCTGAACTGCGCCAAAATCAACTAAATAAATCCGATTATCATCACCCCAGATTAAATTACTCGGTTTAATATCTCTATGCAACACCCCAGGATTCAACTCATGTAGATAGATGAGAATATTTAAAACTTCAATAGCAATTTTTCTCGCTCGCTTTTCACTAAACCTTTTGCCAACAGCAAGTTTTTCCTTAAGCGACTCACCAGGAATATATTCTTGTATTAAGCCAAACCAGAGAGTGCGATCGTCGATACAAAAATAATCTATATATCGAGGGATGCGGGGATGATTTAGCTGTTTAAGAACTTGTGCTTCCCTCTCAAAAAGTTTCAGGTCATCCCACTGTACAGTACCGCCAAAGGCCAAAAGTTTGACCACAACGATAGAATTTTCGCCATCAGAGGCTTGTAAATCCAATGCTTGCCAAGTTTGGCGAATTCCATTATTGCCAAGTTGGCGCTGGATTTGATAACGATCTTGTAATATTTGTTTTGGTTGCAGCATCTTACACCTGCTGGCAATTTACGCTGATCTGAATTCCCTTATATTTAAGGATAGTCATTATTTAGATAAACTGTGAGAGCATTAGAGGATGTCTGAAAAGTTTTTTTGTATACACTTAACCCTTGGAGTTTTTTTGTTTCCCCCCTTTACAAGGGGGGATTAAGGGGGGTAATAATGTGATTAAAATTACAGCCAACTACTTTTAAAACAACCTCTTAGGTGCAGAATGTGAGTTTGTGGGTTACAAATAATTTTTGTGATAGTAAGCTTGATATTCCGCAGACAGCAGAGGCTCCCACCAATCACGATGATTGAGATACCATTCAACTGTTAAACGTAAACCCTCAGCAATTGTTACTGAAGGCGTCCAACCAAGCTGAGTTTTGATTTTGTTTGCATTAATTGCATATCTCCTGTCATGTCCCTGTCTATCCTTAACAAAAGTAATCAACTGCTTGGCTGGATATACAGGTAAATCAGGTGCTAATTCATCCATCATTTGACATAAAAGTTGCACGAGGTTAATATTTTCCACCTCATTATTGCCACCAATATTGTATGTTTCTCCTGGTTGACCATTATTGATTACCACATCTAAAGCACGGCAATGATCGCCCACATAAAGCCAATCCCGAACATTTTTACCATCACCATAAACAGGTAATGGTTTCCCGATCAAAGTGTTGATACACATCAGGGGAATTAGCTTTTCGGGAAACTGATAAGGCCCGTAATTATTAGAGCAATTTGTGATAATCGTTGGAAGTTGATAAGTATGATAATAAGCACGAACTAAATGATCGCTACCTGCTTTTGAAGCTGAATAGGGACTATTGGGAGCGTAGGGTGTGGTTTCACAAAAAGCTGGGTCATCTGCACCCAGGCTACCGTAGACTTCATCAGTAGAAACGTGTAAGAAACGATAATCAGATGGCTGTGCTTTCGCCTCCCAATGTTTCCGATAAGCTTCCAGCAGCGTGAAAGTTCCGACTACATTAGTTTGCACAAAAGCAGCTGGCCCCAGAATCGAACGATCAACATGAGATTCAGCGGCAAAATGGGCGATGGTATCAATATTTTCCGTTAATAATAGGTTGTCTATGATGGTGCGATCGCAAATATCCCCCTGCACAAACCGAAAATTCTCTCTTCCCTCTACCAGCGCCAAATTCAGACGATTCCCCGCGTATGTAAGCGCATCCAACACCACCACGCGATCGTCTGGATAAACCTGACACCAATGATGCACAAAATTTGCCCCAATAAACCCCGCACCCCCGGTAACTAATAACCGCCGATTCATTCAATTTCCTCTCTTCTTTCTGTGATCTGTGTGCCTCTGCGGTTCGTTTGTATTATTTATATTACTTAAAATATTTTTTCCTCAGCTTCCCATATATCCTCTGAGCGAGTAATTTTGCCATCCGTGTTTTCGTCAAACTCTTAATATTAGATGGCTGCTGAATTTTATGATCAAAAAACTCATTTAACTCATCCAAAATAACTTGGAAACGCTTAATAATATTTTCAGTGCGATGCTCAGCCAAAAATTCTTCAGATAAACTAAAAGTTACTGAAGAATCAATCACCTTCAGAATACGTTGCACATCATATTCTTGAGAATATCCAGCAATTTTATAACAATTAAATCCAGGATCTAAGTAATCAGCTAGTCCACCGTTGACACTAGAAAATACTTGACAACCACAAGCAAGAGCTTCCATTGGTTGTAAACCAAATCCTTCACTAACACGCTGTTGTGCCCAGTACTCAGCCGAATCATAGAGGTAAACCTTAGCTCGGTTGAATAGTCCGGGTAAATCCTCTACATAAGAGTCAACAACCAATACTTTACAACGTTTTTGCAACGTTGGAATCAATTCTTTAATTAAATACTCAGAAGACTTCCGAGCTTGAACTAAAACATCAATATCCCGTTCCAAACCTAAATTTTGAAACTCATCAGAAATTTGATTGGGCAAATAATAAATCAGAGAATTGGGTGATTTTTCTCCCCAATATCCCATTGTATAGCGGCTAACAGTCATGATTGGAATACTTGCAGGTAGCTTAAATCGATAACCTGCACTATGTGCATGATAAACGACATTGTATTGCTTAAGTTTAGCCACGAGTTGAGCTATATCAAATCCCCAACTGATCACAAAAATTACATCATTTAAATTTTGCTCTTTTAGCAAATCATCAATAAAAAGCTTATCTTTTTCCCGTTGGCGGTAAGTTACAACATCAGCACTACAGAAATTCTGAGCTAAATTAAGTGCTTTTAATTCAGCCCAAAGACCACCACAGGCAAATTTGCTATCTGTACCAGGAAGCAAGAAGTAAAGTTTTCTCATAATTTTTTTAGGGGAGTAGGAAGTAGGGAGTGTGGGGAGATGGGGAAGACAAGAGAGAAAATTTTATCTTGTCCCCTTATCTCTTCTTGCTCTCTTCATTCTTGCCAGCCTACTTTAACAAAATGTGCCTCACGCCCCCAAACATCTCGTGTACGGGTAATATTTTCAATTGCTAGGTTAAAAGGAATGGCAGTTGTTAGGTAACGCTGTGCCATAGAACCTAAATCAGGTGCAATTTCCGCGGCTGTCGTTGCTGCTAACCCCAAACCTATAAGTTGCTCGATTGGTCGAAATGGTAGCAATAGATGCACACCGACAGCTAGTCCAGCTGTTAAGAGCATTGCTACTGATAAATTTGTGCCACAACGGGGATGTACAGCCAAATCCCATTCTCCACTGGTGATGCGATGTCGAGCAAGTGTGACTGCACGCCGCAAATCACTAATATTTACCTCACCATAGAGGTAGAATCCCTGCTCAGTAGATAAACCGCCTAATAGTTCATTATCTAGTTGAACGTTAGTGGCTACTCCTGTAGCAGGATAGGCGCTTTTTGATTCGCTAAGAACCCAAACAGTAGCATGTTCTAAAGCATGAACCTGCCGCAGCATCAAGATTTCTTTCAACCCTGGAATAAACGATAGCTGTCTGAGTAAGTCGGCATCTTGTGTGGATTGCGGAAAGTCTGAAGATTGGTCTTCAAGACTGGGAACCCTCTCAGATACAGGTATCGTAAAATCAAAGTTAAAAAATTCAAAGGGAGACGAGCTACCCTGAAAAGAAGCGGAAGTATTCATTGGAACACTACTCCCAAAGCCGATGGGGCAACATAGATTTCCTTCAAATGTAACGCTTGCACCACTGAATTGTTGCTAATTTTTGTAGATGGTTGTTTAGTTAGGGCATGGGGCATAAGAGACAGAGGGGAAAGACTTACTGCAACTTCTCCTCTGCTCCCCTGCTCCCCTGCTCCCCTGCTCCTCCAGCCCCCAATCCCCAGTCAATTTGGAAAGGAATTATGATCTTTTTAGTTTCCGAGTCCGAGGGTCAGCTGGCTCCACTAACATAAACTCCGGCTGAGTGATGGACTCGGAACTTTTGGTAGAGTGTTCACACTGAAAACTTAGGCGTAAGAAGGGGAACAATCAGTAAAACTCAAAATTGGCTTGTAATTTACTAGACCAAAGCAATTAAGCTTCTACTAGTAAATTGCTTATTCAATCTGGTTAGGTAGAGTACAGCAATTGACATCATTCAAACAGACTTTGCCCCACTGTAAAGCCCAGCGGACAAGGGCTACTCGATTATCTGTCTCAGTCTTAGTCAGAATATTACTGATATGGTTATCAACTGTACGCTTGCTAATCTCCAGTTTTGCTGCAATTTCTTGGTTAGTTAAGCCAGCGGCTACTAAGTCGATAATTTGCAGTTCTCTGTCTGACAGACTAACGGGGGTCTCAGACTTGCCACCAGCCATGACTATTTCTATCCTCCCTTGGTATATGTACTTAATC
>NZ_JAVRCI010000114.1:0-17881 GCF_034530835.1 Nostoc sp. DedQUE12b
CGAATATCAAAGACTCGTCCGCGAATATCAAAGACTCGTCCGTGAATATCAAAGACTCGTCCGCGAATATCAAAGACTCATTGTTGCATTATAAAATGCATCTTTTCTAGCCCAATGCCCAATATCTAAAAAACTATCCTGGGATATATAAAACTTTGTATCCTGAATGAATAGGTCTTAATAGTTCTTTTAAAACTGGTGCAAGAAGATTTTCGGTTAATTGTTGATTTAGTTTTAGTTCTAGGCGTTGCAGCCTGTGGCGGACTATTGGCGGCACTTTTGCAACAACCTGTGCTGCTGGGGTATCTCATTGGCGGGATAGTCATTGGGCCAACGGGACTGGGATTGATTAAAGAACTAATTCAAGTAGAGACTCTGGCACAATTCGGGGTCGCCTTTTTGTTATTCGCCTTGGGTGTGGAATTTTCCTTTGCGGAACTCAAGAAGGTAAAAGCGATCGCTCTTGGTGGAGGTGGACTCCAGATTGCTTTGACGATTTTGGTGACAGTTTTAGTATGCGGTTTAACTGGAGCTTGGGGAGCCTTACCTGCGAAGGGGATGTTTTTGGGGTGTATTCTGTCGCTGTCTTCCACAGCGGTTGTCCTCAAATGCTTGATGGAGCGCAACGAAACAGAAACGCCCCACGGGCAAGTGATGCTAGGGATTTTGGTAGTCCAGGACTTGGCACTAGGACTGATGTTAGCAGTCTTACCAGCCCTCAATCAACCACCAGAAACTATTGGCATCGCCGTCCTAACAGCGCTAGCTTCGATTGCTTTATTTGCTGCTGGGGCTGTAGCTGCGGGGATTTGGCTGATACCGCCTTTGTTGCAACTGCTAGCCCGTACTGAAAGCAAAGAACTATTTTTATTAGGAGTTGTAGCCCTGTGTTTAGGCATTGCCCTGTTGACAGAGCATTTAGGATTGTCCATTGAGATGGGCGCATTTGTCGCGGGTTTGATGATTTCTGAGGTAGAGTACGCCGACCAAACCCTGACTTATGTCGAACCACTGCGAGATATATTTGCCAGTTTGTTTTTTGCTGCCATTGGAATGTTAATTGACCCAGTGTTTTTGTGGAACAACCTGGAATTAATTTTGGGATTGGTGACACTAGTTTTCGTTGGTAAATTTTTGATTATCACGCCTTTGGTGAAACTGTTCCGCTATCCTTTGAAAACAGCTATAATCGCCGGTTTGGGACTGGCGCAAATTGGGGAATTTTCCTTTGTTCTCGCTAGCGAAGGGCAGTCTTTGGGGCTGGTGTCCCGACAAATATACTTATTAATTTTGGGAACTACCGCAGTCACTCTCATGCTGACTCCTTTTGTACTGCGGTTAGTGCCATTTTTATTTAACTTTGCCGAATCAATGCCTTGGTTGAAACCGTACTTAGAAGAAGATGAGGCGCGGGATGTATCAGAAGATTTGCCCTTCAAAGACCATGTGGTAGTTTGTGGCTATGGGCGAGTCGGCAAGAATTTGGTGAAGTTGTTGCTGCAACATGACCTACCGGTGGTGGTAATCGACCAATCAGAGAGTCGAATTCAGCAGTTGCGTGAGGCTGGGGTGTCTTATGTTTATGGCAATTGCGTCAGTTTACACGTTCTGGAAACTGCTGGCGTGAATCATGCCAAAGGAATGGCGATCGCACTCCCTGACCCCATGAGTACTCGTCTTTGTTTGAAACGCGCTTTGGAATTGTGCCCAGAATTAGATTTGGTTGTCCGTGCTACCCAGGATAAAAATATTGAAGTGCTGTATCAATTGGGAGCAAGGGAAGTTGTGCAACCAGAGTTTGAAGCCAGCTTAGAAATGGCAACCTATTTATTAACTGGCTTAGGCTTGTTGTCGCCAGCTGTCGTCCAACGAGAAATGCAGCAAATCCGCAACGATCATTATTTAGATTTTCGCCCAGAGCGTTCTGCAAGTGAAGTTGCTCGTGATTTGCGCCAAGCAACCCGCGATTTAAATCAGCGCTGGTATCCTTTACCATCCAATTCGCCCTTAATTGGCATGAGTATAGAAGAGGCGGATATGCGCTATTTAACAGGAGTGAGTTTGATGGCAATTCGCCGCGCTAATGGTGATGAAATCGATTATCCCAACAATCAAACCAAATTGGCAGAAGGCGATCGCTTGTTGGTGGTGGGAGCAGATGAAGAACTGGCGGCTTTGGCAGAATTCGCTAAGGGACAAGCTGCTGTTCCCGGAGAAAATAGTGCTTGCCAGTGGGTTACAGTCAATGCAGATACGCCAACACTAGGTAAAACCCTTGCAGATTTAGATATCGCCAAGCAATTTGGAGTACAGGTACAGGCGATCCGGCGAGATGGTAAATTTATCCGCTATCCTGATGGTGGCATGGATTTACGAGTTGGCGACCAAGTATTGTTATGTGGTAGTTTGACAGGTCTGAGTCAACTACAACAGTTATTTGCGATCGCTAGTTCAGTACCCCTGTCTATCCCAGTGGTGAAAGCTGGTGAAGCAGAAGCGCTCAAAGACTTTCTACCTGCCGATAGTGTGACTGATTGAACTTTAAGACTCCGCAAGCTAAGTGACTCAATATAGCGATCTCCCTTTTGGGGTAGTAGTGACTTGGCTATTTGGGGCGTTTTTTCATATTCTTCTAGGATCGTATCGCTTTTGGGCGTTGCTGAATAGAGGTATGAATCAAGCGATCGCCTCAAGCTTGCCGGCGCACAGCGCCGACAGCGCCATTGAACCATACTTAAGATAATATATTACTAATCGAATTGAATATCCCAGCATTTCTTCTGATTTAGAGTAGCAGAAAGTTTTACGATGTAGACGAGCAAGATAATGCCTGAAACGGCTATTTTCACCTTCTACTCAAGTCAATTATGTTTTGCTAATAATATGGACAATTAGCTTATTAGAAAAGAATCGTGCGATCGCTTCTCTTTAATCCTAAACAGGAAACAACCTGACTTTTAGCAGCCAGGAACTTCATCTCTCTTGGTCAAAGATCGCACTTTTCACCAAAGCATTTCAATGACTAAATTCCTCTAGGCGAATCAACCCTAATTCTCAAAAGCAATACTGCCCTTCAGGTAACACCTGTTTGTCACAGACGCTTTTTTTATGCCACCAATGCCGTAATTACCACACATCTCCCTTGTAGGGTTTACAAAACTCCCCGCAATTGTGACGATTACGCTAGAATTATTAAAGGTTCTTTACAGAATTTGCTGATCGTTCCCAATTCTGTTAAAACAGCCTAGCATTCAAATGTAAATCTTATAAACACCCTCTAGAGTTCACCAAAAGCTTCTATGACGCTCCCAATTCGCAACGTCGCCATTATCGCCCACGTTGACCACGGCAAAACCACGCTGGTTGACGCACTCCTCAAACAATCCGGCATTTTCCGCGAAGGCGAAGACGTTCCGGATTGCGTTATGGACTCCAACGCCCTAGAACGGGAACGGGGTATTACTATCCTGTCCAAAAATACGGCGGTTCGCTACAAAGAAACACTAATTAATATTGTTGATACTCCTGGACACGCTGACTTTGGTGGCGAAGTTGAACGCGTACTCGGCATGGTTGACGGATGTCTTCTGATTGTCGATGCCAATGAAGGCCCCATGCCCCAAACGCGCTTTGTACTCAAAAAAGCTTTGGAAAAAGGGCTGCGCCCCATCGTTGTCATCAACAAAATTGATCGCGGACAAGCTGATCCCCACGTTGCTGTTGATAAAGTATTGGATCTGTTCTTGGAATTAGGGGCAGATGAAGACCAGTGTGATTTTCCTTATCTGTTTGCTTCCGGGATGGGAGGTTTTGCTAAGGAAACCTTGGAAGCAGAATCGGTAGACATGCAACCCCTGTTTAACGCGATTCTGAAACACGTTCCATCACCAGTAGGCGACAGCAATAAGCCTCTGCAATTGCAAGTCACAACCCTAGATTATTCTGAATATCTGGGACGGATTGTAATTGGCAGAATTCACAACGGCACTATCCGTGCTGGACAACAAGCAGCTTTAATCACAGAAAACGGCACAATTGTCAAGTCAAAAATCACTAAGCTGATGGGCTTTGAAGGGTTGAAACGGGTGGAGTTGGAAGAAGCCACCGCCGGTTATATTGTTGCTGTGGCTGGTTTCGCTGATGCTTATATTGGGGAAACAATCACTGACCCCAATGAACCCCAAGCTTTACCACTGATTAAAGTGGATGAACCAACCTTGCAAATGACCTTCTGGGTGAATGATTCGCCCTTTGCTGGTCAAGAAGGTAAGTTGGTGACATCAAGACAAGTGCGCGATCGCCTTTTCCGCGAACTCGAAACCAACGTTGCTTTGCGTGTCGAAGAAACCGATTCTCCCGATAAATTCCTCGTTTCCGGTCGTGGAGAACTCCACCTGGGTATCTTAATTGAAACCATGCGCCGGGAAGGATTCGAGTTTCAGGTATCTCAGCCACAGGTAATTTACCGCGAAGTCAACGGTCAACCTTGCGAACCTTACGAACTCTTGGTGTTAGACATTCCTGTTGATGCTGTGGGTAGCTGTATCGAACGCCTGGGACAACGCAAAGGCGAAATGCAAGATATGCAACCTGGTAGTGGCGATCGCACCCAGTTAGAGTTTGTCATTCCCGCCCGTGGTTTGATTGGTTTCCGGGGTGAATTCATGCGGATGACTCGTGGCGAAGGCATCATGAACCACAGCTTCTTAGACTACCGTCCACTCAGTGGCGACATTGAAGCCCGTAACAAAGGCGTTTTAATCTCCTTTGAAGAAGGTGTTTCTACCTTCTACGCCATGAGAAACGCCGAAGATAGAGGAGCATTCTTTATTACTCCCGGCACAAAGGTTTACAGAGGCATGATTGTAGGAGAACACAATCGTCCGCAAGATTTGGAATTGAATATCTGTAAAACCAAGCAGTTAACTAACCACCGCGCTGCTGGTGGTGATGAACTGGTTCAGTTGCAAGCACCAATAGACATGAGCTTAGAGCGTGCTTTGGAATACATTGGCCCTGATGAATTGGTGGAAGTTACACCTCAATCGATTCGTCTGCGGAAGATGTCGAAGAAGTTGGCCAAACGGTAAGTAAAGCAATAACTTAATAGATTTAGAAAGCCCGCTAATGCGGGCTTTTTATTTTGTTATCTACTGCCTTTTGTTTAAATTATCCCGCATCAAATAGAAGTGCAATCTAAAATGCATTGACGTTATATGTAAGGAAATTTTGGGCATTCTATAAATAGAATTTGCTGATTAAAATTCTTCACAATATATATAACTGTACATCTAGCAATGAAATCTAAATTTTATACATCTCAAGTTATTGCTACTGCTAACCGTATTGATGTAACTAAACTTCCTTGGGTTTTATATATTGATAAAAAATCACTTCCTACCTTCGGTGGTATTTATTTTGTAGGCAGTGATCAAGAGCCTACAGCTTATATTGGTCAAGCCGGATGTTTCAAAACTCGTTTTATTAGTGGACATCATCGAAAAAATGCCTTTGAGCAACTTGTTGACGAGTATGGTCAAAAATGTGTCAAAGTCCGCTATTGGCAAGCACCATTAATGCCTAAATGCGAATTAGTACCTTTCCTGTGTCAACTAGAGAGTTATTTAATAGAAAATTCCAAAACAAGGTATAATCACACAGCAAATTCTTTGCCTAAAACACCATTTGCATCTAGACAACGCACTTATTATCACCCTATATATGTCCAGTTAAATAAGTTAGGTGAATACTATGTACCAAAATCTTTAGATGGAACGGCAGGATTCTACTTCAGCCTTCAAAAAATCCACATGGCTGAAAATGCTATTAAATATCATTCTCCAACATTTATAATTTCCAGTGGTACTTGGCAAAATGCTTTATACGAATACAAAAATAATCTTGACCCAAAGTGGAAGCAATACTCAACACTATATTTCTTAGAAGCAAGGTTTCGGGCACGTTGGATTAAGGATGTTGGACAGGGTGGTATAGAAGATTATGTTCTCTGTGGCGACCAGGCTACTTTCCATCGTATTTTCTTAAATGAGGAAGCAGGCTTTAAGGAATTCTCAATTAAGTATTTAAGAACGGGACTAACGAATTGCAGTAAATCAGATTTTTGTGAAACTCTGCTGCGTTTAACAAACTGACTTTTCCCGTTAAGTCTCTTTTGCAAGCTGCCAACCTTCACAGAGATCGTGTAATTTTAACCAATTGAGCATATTGTACAAAATAAACAAACTAACCTAGCCAGCCAGCAAGCATTCTTACAGAAAGCGATCGCCCTTGCCGTGCATTTAGTCAAATCTTTGAGTAACAATGAAGAGGACTGAAAAAGGCAATTATCATGACTATTCGTGAAACTGCGATCGCAAAATTGCAGCAACTTTCCGAACCGCTCCTGCAAGAAGTGACCGATTTCATTGATTTTATTATCCACAAACATCAAGTTAAAATTGCTGACAGTCAGCCTGATGAACCGCTTGTGGAAAAATGGTCACAATGGTTTGAGGCTGTGGATTCCCTAGAGTTATCTCCACCTGAAACAGTCACCAACTATCAGCAACTCCTACTCAACAAATATCGGCAACAAGGGCTAGAGCTATGATCCTGTGTGATGCAGGAGTTCTGCTTTGTTTGGTAGATCGCACTCAGCCTCAGCACAATGCTTATAAAATTGCAGTGATGCGTTTGGCAAAGCCTCTCGTCACAACCTGGTCATGCCTGACAGAAGCCATGTATCTTGCCCTGCATCGTGGCGGCTGGCAAATGCAAAAACAGTTGGGGCAGCTTCTTTTAGATAAATTGCTGACCGTTTACGAGATTCAGGAAAGTGATTACAGCCGTTTGTTGGCGCTGATGGAACAATACCGCGATCGCCCAATGGATTTAGCAGATGCAACGTTGGTTTTGACGGCTGAAAAGACAGGCTATCATCAAATTCTCACCCTCGATTCTGATTTCTTGTTTTATCGAATTGGTCATCAAGACATCTTTGAAATCATTTCAGTCTGATAGAGAAAGTCGCAACGTTATTATTGGCTTATCTAGGTTTGAACAACTTTTAGTTGTTGCACATACCTGATAGAGGGGAAAAGATACGAATTATAGCAAAGTGCTGAGTGCTGAGTGCTGAGTGCTGAGTAAAAACCCAGCCGTTTCAAACCTTTGAGCAATCAACACTGTCCTAATCTATGTGACTACGGCTATATCAGCGCCCAAAATGCTACTCGCCAAGAGAAGAGGTTTTATAAACAAGGAAGTTGAAAACGAAATGGAAGATGAATTACGTCCTGAGTACGACTTCGTTCAAATGGGAAGCGGGGTTAGAGGTAAATATGTTGAACGGTATAGTACAAAAACTAACCTAGTACTTTTAGCTCCCGATGTTACCCAAGCTTTTCCCAACGATGAAGCAGTGATGAGGCATTAAGGTTGTTAATCCAGGTCGCCCAGCGCCAGCAGCCTAACACAACGACCCGATCTGGATCAGATCATATTGTTTGAGCAAATTATGAAGGGGCAATCATTGAGACAACAGGCAGGTAATCTGATAGAGAATTATTCAGATGGTAAACTAGCAGAATAAAAATTTTTGCAGAAATAATTGTAATGGCTATTCATAAAACTGCGTAGGCGTAGCCCGTCGTAGACATCGCTCTTTTGCGTATTTTCACACAAAGCGATCGCAGGTTAAAAATTATCAATATATTTTCTCAGAAACACTAATTGATTTGCCATATCCTCGGCTTCTACACTTTCTACTAACTTCAACAAGCCTCGCAACTGTTCTCCAATTGCATAGCTTTGCTTGGCAGCAAGTACAATACCTGAATGGTTTTGTTGCTGTTCGAGATAAGCTTTATGTAATCGACAAAAATCACCAACATTGAAACTATAAATAACTCGTCTCTGTTCCGTTGCCCAGATTAATTGGTTATCATCAGATGATCCTAATCTATCTGCTTCAGCCGTTGTCATTACATCAATCCCTGCATTGCGTAAGCCATTAGCTAAAGATTTTTTGCCAGCATCTTCATCTAAATAGAAACGAATTTGACTCATGCAAAATTACCTGACATCCACTTCGTTTCCAGGGCATTACATTCTGCTTGATATAAAGCAATTTCTGTATCCATTGCTTCCTGATTAGCATAGTAATAGGCAAGCGCCGCATAAACTTGCGCTAGAGATAAATGTGGATATTCTGTCACAATATCTTGAGGAGATAAGCCTGCTTGAGAATCCATTACAATATTTTGAACCGTCATCCGCGTACCAGCAATGCAAGGGCGACCTCCAGCAACTTGAGGTGTCCTCACAATTAGGGTTCCAATATCAACTATTGCTACCATGTTTTTTCCACTCTAGAAGAATGATTTTGCTTCAGTACCTCAACTAACTCATCCTCTTCTGCTGTACGGCGATCGATCCCATCTCGGCGATCAAAGTAATAAGCCATTGCTGCATAAACAGATGCCAGTGACAGGTCATACTTACCAGCAATCTCTACCAAGGAATATCCTAGCTTTAAATGCATCATCGCTATATCTTCTACAGCAATGCGTGTATCAGTAATGCGGGGCTTCCCACTACGCACATCAGAAGAGATTTCAATATGCTCCCGACTGACTAACTGGATCAAAGAATCTTCCACATTTATTCCATCTTTTAATAATACAGATTTTTTTGCTGAACCCCTGAGACACTGTGAATTTCGGGTAGTGTTGGGTTAAAAAAGAAACATGAAAATCATCAAACCCATCACTAATTGGTTAGAAACCCGCGCCAGTGCCCCTGCTTATGGCGGTTGGGTACTAGCAGCAACGGCTATTTGTTTTTTTGGCGCAGGTATCAATACTATGGCTGGTTGGCTGTACGCCATTAGCGGCATCAGTTTTGCCCTTTTAGGTGTAGCAGCCATCTTACCGCCGCGATCGCTTACAAATCTATCTATCACCCGCCGTCCCATTCAACCTGTGTCAGCAGGCGACGATCTCACTGTAGGATTAGAAATCCGCAATCAGACACAGCAGCCTGTAAGCTTATTGCAAGTTGAAGATATACTACCCTTCGTTTTAGGAAAACCAGTACAAAAGGCCATTGAAACAATTCCTCCCCAAGGTAGTTACCGTTGGGTATATTACCACCCTACCCAGCGACGGGGTGTTTATCGCTGGCACACAGTCGAACTAGGTTCTGGTGCGCCATTGGGGTTGTTTTGGTGTCGTCGTCAGCGTGATTGTGCTGCCACAGCGATCGTTTATCCTACAGTGTTACCCTTGGCTACCTGCCCCCTAGTGGATGAAATGGGGCAAGAAGAGAGCAAAAGGGGCGATCCTCGTGGTAAACCCTTGCAGACAGCGACAACGGGGCTGGTGCGATCGCTCCGTCCTTATCGTCTAGGAGATCCCACCCGTCTGATTCACTGGCGAACTAGCGCCCGCTATGGAGAATTAAGGGTGCGGGAGTTAGAGATGGTAACAGGTGGACAAGAAATAGTTATTGCCCTTGACAGTGCTAGCAATTGGGAAGAAGAAAACTTTGAACAAGCAGTAATTGCCGCAGCATCGCTGTACTTTTATGCACAGCAACAGCAATTACAGGTGCAACTGTGGACAGCATCAACAAGTTTAATCAAAGGCGATCGCTTTGTTCTAGAAACCTTAGCAGCAACCGCAGCCTTAGAAGATGCCAGTTCAGTTGTTCCTAAAAGCTATCCCTTGATTTGGCTAACTCAGAATCCTCTGAGCCTTGCTACTCTTCCTCAAGGTAGTCGCTGGGTTTTGTGGCCAAATATCTCCTCAGCAGCAGAACCAGAGGTAATTAATTGGGAACACCCTGGTATAGTTTTGCAAAGCGATGGATCACTGCAACCCCAACTACAAAAAACATTACATTCATAAATCAATTCAAATTTTATAATTTCAAAGACTGCTGATAAGTTCAGCTTCTGCGATTTCTGAGATTTTCTCTGATCCCAGAACACCGGATATATCAGCCTTTGAGCAAAGGGAAGATAATTTGAGCAGGTAAGGTTGGGGAAATACACCCAGTAATCCCTTAGTGAGGCTGAGGTACAATGCAAAGAAATATTTAAATTATGAGCGACATGATCACATCAGAACATAACACAAAATCCAGCGATAAAAGCCTAGAGGCAATGCGGCATTTTTCCGAACAATACGCCAAGCGTACTGGAACATACTTCTGTTCTGAACCTTCTGTCACCGCAGTTGTGATTGAAGGACTAGCCAAACATAAAGACGATCTGGGTGCGCCTTTATGTCCTTGTCGCCATTACGAAGATAAAGAAGCTGAGATTCACGCCACATATTGGAACTGTCCTTGTGTGCCAATGAGAGAACGCAAAGAGTGCCATTGCATGTTATTCCTCACCCCTGACAACGAGTTTGCTGGAGACAAACAAGAAATCTCTCTAGAAACAATCAAAGAAGTACGAGACAGCATGGGATGAGCGAAATCATCCCCCAAGAGTTTTGGCAAGGCGTAGAACAGTTCAATTCTGGACAGTTCTACGCTTGTCATGACACTTTAGAGGCTTTGTGGATTGAAGCTAGCGAACCGGAAAAAAGCTTTTATCAAGGCATTCTCCAAATTGCTGTAGCGCTGTATCATTTG
The DNA here is from genome assembly GCF_034530835.1 of Nostoc sp. DedQUE12b. Classification (NCBI taxonomy): domain Bacteria; kingdom Bacillati; phylum Cyanobacteriota; class Cyanophyceae; order Nostocales; family Nostocaceae; genus Nostoc; species Nostoc sp. DedQUE12b. The sequence continues at coordinate 10,645 of NZ_JAVRCI010000114.1, forward strand.
GAGAATCGGAACTGGCGAGGTGCGGTAATTCTATTGGGAGAAGGCAGCAATCGCCTACGCCGTTACCCATCTAGTTACGGCGGCGTTGACGTAGATGAGCTATTGAGCGAGAGCGCAGTGTTGTTGACGAATTTACAACAAATCGGGCCAGATAAAATTGCCGCTGGCGATCTGGGCGAAAATCAAGTCTTATCTTTGCCTAGAATTGTGCTAAGTACTGATGATTAGACATCCAGTTAAATTATGCGTTGCCTGAAATCCCTGGTAGGCAAAATTCAGCTAGCCGACGACTTCCCGTACCACTCAGTGGAAGCAAGCTACGCGTAGCGTCTTTGTTAAAAGAAGAGTATTGTGCCTACGTCGATTTCACTTAGATATCAATTAGCTGAAACCTTGAGGTTGGGGGTAGCGTCACTATTTCAGCCAGTAGTTATCGGCAATCACTCCAGATCGTATATTTTATATCTGGATAAAGTACTTGAGATAATTAGAATGCAAGCTGAAATCGTAAATCCCCAATTGCTATGATGCCCTGCTATCAATTGCCCATATCCCAAATGCGTCGCTTTGGATTAGCTTTAATGCTGCCAGCTGCACTCTTAGGCGCTTTTGCCTTCCCTACCCAAGTGCAAACCGCTACTGCACAAACATCTCAGGCAAATCGCCCCCTGACTATCCGCGCTGATGTGCAAGAATATGACGCGAAAAATCAAGTAATTACCGCTCGCGGTAACGTGCAAATGTTGTATCCTTCTCGTCAACTTCAAGCAACATCTGCCCAAGCACAGTATTTTAGTAAGGAACGCCGAATTGATTTTAGTGGTAACGTCTATATTCTGCAACAGGGCGGTAACAGTATTCGAGCAGAGAAAGTAACCTATTTAATTGATGAAGGGCGATTTGTTGCTTTACCCCAATCCAACCGTCAGGTAGAGTCCATCTACATGATTGAGGAATCAAATAATAGCGGACAAACTGCGACACCTGCCCCACAAACACCACCTTTGAAGCCTTCTAATTAGCATTTACCACCAAGAAAGGGTGCTTCCAGCGTGAAAATTGTTTTAGAGAATATTCACAAATCTTACGGCAAGCGAGTAATTGTCAATCGTGTCAATCTTTCTGTTGCTCAGGGCGAAATCGTTGGTTTACTAGGCCCCAATGGGGCTGGTAAAACGACGACTTTTTACATTGCCACAGGTTTAGAAAAACCCAATCAAGGAAAAGTTTGGCTGGGTAATGTAGACGTGACGGGAATGCCAATGCATAAAAGGGCACGACTGGGTATTGGTTATCTAGCACAAGAAGCCAGTGTTTTTCGCCAACTCTCGGTAGAGGATAATATTCTGTTAGTACTAGAGCAAACTCATGTGCCACGTTGGGAGTGGTCAAGGCGACTCAAAACTTTACTACGGGAGTTTCGGTTGGAAAAATTAGCTACAAGTAAAGGAATTCAACTATCTGGTGGTGAGCGACGGCGGACAGAATTAGCAAGGTCTTTAGCTGCTGGACAAGAAGGGCCAAAATTTTTACTTTTGGATGAACCATTTGCGGGAGTCGATCCGATCGCAGTCTCAGAAATTCAGCAAATCGTAGCACAACTGCGCGATCGCGGTATGGGAATCTTAATTACAGATCATAATGTCCGCGAAACCCTAGCCATAACCGATCGCGCCTACATTATGCGTGAGGGACAAATCCTCGCTTTTGGTGCTGCTGACGAACTCTACAGCAATCCCCTGGTGCGGCAATATTATTTAGGAGATAATTTTCAAGTCTAAATTAACAATTATTTAGTTAATAATTTCCCAGAATATTTTGATTTTTGATTCTTCAGCATGAATTTATTAGTTTATTTTTAGCTATTAAGTATTTAATTTTGATCTTAAATACACTAGAGATGCTTCGCTTTGCCAGGGTTGCCAATATCTAAATTTTCAAGTTGCTTATGATATCAAAGAAGCTCACGCCTTTTAATAGTCTTTATTCGCTGCTACCTTTTACGATCATGGATCGCTACCTTGCCAGCGAATTGTTAGCGCCGTTTTTCTTTGGTGTCGGAGCTTTTTCATCAATTGGCGTCACCATTGATGCTGTATTTGATCTCGTCAGAAAAATTGTAGAATCTGGGCTACCTATAGACATTGCTATTCAAGTTTTTTTGTTAAAATTTCCCAATTTTATCGTTTTAGCCTTTCCCATGTCTACGCTGCTGGCTACTTTGATGACCTACAGTCGTCTTTCTAGCGAGAGCGAATTAATTGCTTTGCGTGGTTGTGGCGTCAGTGTCTATCGCATGGTGCTAACTGCTGTGATGTTAAGTCTTGTGGTTACAGGAATGACATTTGTGTTTAACGAAGAAATTGCACCAGCAGCAAATTATCAAGCGGCGATGACTCTGGATAAAGCACTCAAATCAGACAAGCCAACTTTTAAACAACAAAATATTTTCTATCCTGAATACCAGGATGTTGTCCAGCCGGATGGTTCTAAAAATCGGATATTGACACGCTTGTTTTACGCCGACCAATTTGATGGTAAGCGGATGACAGGGTTGACAATTATAGATCGCTCAACAAAAAATCTGAATCAAATTGTCGTATCAGAATCTGCTCAGTGGAATCCTTCTCAAAATGTCTGGGATTTTTACAACGGTACGATCTATTTTGTTGCTGCCGATCGCTCTTATCGTAACATCGTCAAATTTGAACAACAACAACTGCAACTACCGCGCACGCCATTAAGTCTGGCAGAAAAAAGCCGCGATTATGGTGAGATGAATATTTCTGAAGCACTACAGCAACTAGATGTGGAAAATCTTGGTGGCGATCGCCAAAAAATTCGTAAACTTGAAGTGCGGATTCAACAAAAAATCTCTTTGCCCTTTGTCTGCGTGGTTTTTGGCTTGGTAGGTGCAGCGATGGGAAGCATACCCCAGCGGACGGGGAGAGGTACCAGCTTTGGGATTAGTGTCCTAGTTATATTTTCGTACTACTTAATTTTCTTTATTAGTGGGGCGATGGCACAAGCAGGTGTCCTTTCTCCCTTTATGGGGGCTTGGTTGCCCAACTTTCTTTTTTTGGGAATAGGTTTATTCTTATTGATGCGAGTTGCCAGACGTTAAATTGAGGTGGATGCGAAAGTAGACAAACAATATTAAACATCTGGTGAAATTAAATATGCGTTATCCATAAGCCCTGTAGAAACATCGCAGTGGTAAATCTCTACATTCTTTTTCACCAGATGTCTATTATTTTCCCACTTCAATTACGGGTGATAATTTCGACATTCTGGTGCATTGGGGTTTTCCTTGCAGTATTCTTCAAAAGAGACTTTAGCTGATATCATACCCTCAGCTTTTTGATGAGCTGCTTCTGCCTGAAGTTCTTCTACCTCATCCCAGGCAGCTGCACAAGCTTTAGAATAAGCACCTTGTTCAGTGCAAATAGCACGAGCCTGCTCAATTGCTTTTTGAATTCTCTCCTCCAGCAGTAGCGCTTTTGGCGCTTCCACAAAGTCGCTCTTAGTCAAAATGTCGGTAATCGAGATGATGCCCAACAACTTGCCTTGAATCACAGGTGCGCGATGAATACCAGTATTAGCAAATAACCGCGCTACATATTCCACACCCAAATCAGGATTGACTACAATGCAGGGCTTGCTCATAATTTCGTAAACCCGCACTTGCTTTGGATCTTTACCGTAGGCTGTGATCTTATAGACAATATCCGTTGCTGTGACAATGCCATAAGCATCATTCTCATGGCGGCAATCCACAACCAGCGCCCGCAATCCTTTATCCTTCATCAGCCCCACCGCTTCAGCAACAGTTGCCGAACCGCGAATGGTAACTACATCTTTGGTCATGATATCTTCAGCTTTCATCATTGCTGTAGTCTCCTGGTTAATAGTCCGGTGCAGCACTGCGCCCTGATGAACGTATCGAAGCATTGCAGCGCACAGTTTGCTAACTAGAAAGCAAAAAAAGTTGAACTTTTGCCCAGCTACAACAATAAATTAGACCAGTTGTCAACTTATGATGTTATCCAATGTAACCAATGCCCAAAAACTAAGCATAAATTGTGATAATATCTTGCCGATTAACAAATATTTATTTTTTAATTGCCGAAAATCGCCGCATTTTCCAGAAATAGCTAGAAATCAAATTGGTAATAATATGAGCAACAATCGGCACTAACAAGTTGCCCGTGAGCAGGGCGCTATATGCCAATATCATCCCGACAATTGTTGCCCAAATTACATAAGGCCATTGTTGGGAACCGCTAAAATGCAAGATGCCAAAGCAAAGACTGGATACTATTACAGCTATCAGATCGGAGCCTAAAGCTGGTAGCATCACACCTCTAAATAACAATTCTTCACTCAATCCTGGTAGAAAGCCCAGCCAAATTAAATCTGGTAAAGCTAAAGGTTTGAGTATTACTTCTAGGTAATAATCTGCACTCTTACGATAGGCAGTCCATAGACGGTAAGTTAAGCCACTTAAGGCAGTGAGTACAAACCCCAACCCTACACCTAAGAGCAACTCTCTTGGATTCAAGTCCCAAGAAAATAGCGAAAAGTTGCCAAAGTATAACGAAAGTTTGGCGACTATCAACAAAATGATTGCAGTCGCTCCCATCGCCCCAAGTACTTGGATGCGCGTCAGGTATGGAATTTCTGGCTCTTGCTTTTGTTGTTCAATCACGGGTTTTTAAGAGGAATGAGGGAGGGGGCAGGGGAAGCAGGGGAGCAGGGGGGCAGGGGAGAATAATTTTTAGTGTAATTCAGGGAATTAGTATGAATTTTAACTTTTAACTCCTGCCTCCTGCCTCCTAGCTCCTAACTAATGGGCTGCAAAGGTAATAATTTGGGACGGAGAGCGGAGGGATTGATGCCTGCTTTATGTGCCACCAATACACCTACTGCTTCTAAATATGAGTTTACCTGTATAGATTTGATCCCCAAGGGTTGGGCAGGAACTTTTATTAGAGTTTTATTTTCTTCTACTGTAATTATTTGGCATCGTCTTTGGCTTAAACTCAGTAAGGCACTGCTACCACAAGCATTTGCTGGTACGATCGCAACATCCACTTCATCTACCCAAATATCTTCTTGCTGCGATCTGATTGCTCCTTTTTCTACTATAAATTGTGGGGCACGACTTAATCCTACAAGCACGCAGGGCAAAAAGGTATAGCCCAATTCTTCGGCGGCGGAACGGGGCGATAAATCAGGTTGTGGAGGTTCGCTCAAAAGCGCGGGAGAATGAGCGCAAGGAATTTGAAAGGTTCGTACTAGCAAATGGCTAATTACGGCTTCTGCACCCGCCAGAGAATCTACGCCTTCACCGTGGCGGTATTTTTGTACTGCTTCTGAGTCCATATCATCGGGGAAACGGGCAACAACTGCGATCGCTTCTGCCCCCGCTTTTTTAATTAATATCTCAGCTGCCCGTAATAAACTATCCGGGTTGCCAATTGTTCCCCAACTCGCTCCCGATGCTGTAGCCCGTAATTCTACATTTAATGGCGCATCAGTAATTACATAATCTGTTAAGGTCAATCCTAGAGTTGCTCTGACTGCATCGGCGGCTTGTATATGTCGTAGCTGCAACTCTGGCTCAATGCCTTGGTCTAAAAGTAAACCTACTTTATTGCTGCGGACTGGACGCAAACCCCAACATCCAGAGGCGAATTTGTCAAGTCCATAACCTTCAACATAAAAAGTATTTGGGAGATTCCAATACAAACTTGCGCCATTGAGAACATTGGGGTGAGTAATTAGGCGATCGCAAACCTGTGCGATAACTTTGGCAACAGGCAAAGCATCTCCTGCATAACCCCCAATGGCAGCCCCAACGCCAGTTGGTACAATTAATATAGCGGTGTATGGACGTTGCATATCGAGTTCGTTATTCCTTGTGCTTGATAAGCTGTTATGCAGCTAATTTTAATAAACAGCACATTGGAGTTATTTTTTAGGCAAAGACTACGCAGTATTGACACAGGTGGGGTTTCACTGAATTCTACACATAGTTAGATGAAATATTGCCGCCAAGTTTCTTATCTTGGGATTACAGCTTAGAGTTGTTACTCCGTTCAGCTCAAAGATGGAAAAAACACCAGGAGTATAACTTGAGTCTTACTATGGATTTAAATTCTTTGTTGAATCTAAATACATTTATTGAATTATTACTGGGGATTAGTTTGAGCGCGGCGGCTGGCTTTCGAGTATTTGTACCACTGCTAGCATTGAGTGTGGCTTCAGTTTTTGGACATTTTGATTTGCCGACTAACTTTGATTGGGTGGAAACACCTCAAGCTGTAATTGTATTTGCCGTTGCTTGTTTACTAGAAATTATCGGTTATTACATTCCTTGGTTGGATCATCTGCTGGATATTGTAGCCACTCCTGCGGCATTTATCGCCGGGACAATCGTCACAGCATCTGTTGCTCCAGAGATGAATCCATTGGTGCAATGGACATTAGCTTTAGTTGCTGGTGGTGGAACCGCAGGATTAACTCAGGGATTAACGAATATATTGCGGATAAGTTCTACTGGCGTTTCCGGTGGATTAACCAATCCAGTTGTGTCAACTATTGAGTTGCTCATCGCTATCGGACTATCTGTGCTGGCGCTAGCTTTACCAGCGGTAGCAGGAGTGATTGTGATTGGTTTTCTAATAATAGCTATTCAAAGAATTTGGAATTTCTTTGCTGTAAGTTCATCAGCAAATACTTCGCCGTAAATATCATTTTCAGGACTTACCCAATCCTGATAAGCCTGAGATTCAACAGTAGGATTAACAGATTTTTCGCCATTCTTGAAAGAAAGAGCTAAATCAAGCAATGCTGATAACTGCTCATTATTGAGTTGTTCAATCAGACTTAGAAGTTCTTGACGAATATTCATGGAATTGCCGACTGCTAACTATATTCAATGTATGCCATAAAGCGATCGCCTGTAGCGTTGGTGGTGTCGCAGCTACGCCAGTCGTAGATATCGCAATTATAGAGCGATCGCAGTCATAGGGTGTGTTAGCGCGAAAGCGTAACGCACCTTTGAATTCCATTAATGAGTCTTTTAGCTCCATTAATGAGGCTTTGAATTGCATTAATGAGTCTTTTAGCTCCATTAATGAGGCTTTGAACTCCATTAATGAGTCTTTTATATTCGTGAATGAGGCTTTGAACTCCATTAATGAGTCTTTGAACTCCATTAATGAGGCTTTGA
>NZ_JAVRCI010000115.1:0-17824 GCF_034530835.1 Nostoc sp. DedQUE12b
TGAGTGCTGAGTGTTGAGTGCTGAGTGTTGAGTGCTGAGTGTTGAGTGCTGAGTGCTGAGTGTTGAGTGTTGAGTGCTGAGTAAAAATCTCAGTCCCTAGTCCCACTTTTATGCAAGGCTTTTGAAACTTGTTTCATCGGGACTGCCCTCTTCACTAATTGTCAAGGTTGAAAACTTTAGTCATAAACTCTCAAAAATATGAATACGCTTCGTTTAAGTAAAAACACTGCCAACAAAACTGTCTTTCCTTTTGTGTATGGTTCTGATGAGGTTGTAATTGTAGGCGATCGCAATCTCACTGTTGAAGAAGTAACTAGTGTAGCGCGTTATGGGAAACAAGTACGTTTAACTGACGATCTAGAAAAATTGGCTAATATCCAAGCATCCTGCGATTTTATTCACCATGCAGTTGAATCTGGCGAACCTATTTATGGGGTGACAACTGGTTTTGGTGGTATGGCAAATGTGGTAATTTCTCCTGAATCTGCGGCTTTACTACAAAATAATTTGATGTGGTATCACAAAGTAGGTGCAGGAAAAAAATTACCTTTGGCTGATGTTCGGGCTGCAATGCTTTTACGTGCAAACTCTCACATTAGTGGTGCATCGGGGATTCGCTTGGAAATCATTAAGCGGATGCTGATATTCCTCAATGCTGGTGTTACACCTCATGTCTGCGAATATGGTTCAATTGGTGCTAGTGGTGATTTAACACCTTTAGCATACATTACTGGGGCATTGATTGGTTTAAATTCCAACTACACCGTTGACTTTAACGGTGAAGAAATGAACGCACTAACAGCATTAAAAAAGCTCGGTTTAGAGCCATTACAACTACTTCCGAAAGAAGGGTTGGCGATGATGAATGGCACATCAGTCATGACAGGTATCGCTGCCAATTGCGTCTACGACACCAAAAATCTTTTAGCATTAGCAATGGGCGCTCACGCCCTAGCTATTCAAGGTTTAAATGGAACTAATCAATCATTTCACCCCTTTATTCATAAGCTGAAACCACATTCAGGACAAAAATGGGCTGCTGACGAAATGCTCAATCTGTTGGAAGGTTCACAGTTAGTTAGAGAAGAGTTAAATGGCTCTCACAATTATCGCGGCGAAGATCCAATTCAAGACCGTTATTCACTGCGTTGTTTACCCCAATATATGGGGCCAATTGTCGATGGGCTTGAGCAAATTCAAAAACAAATTGAAGTAGAAATTAACTCTGTAACTGACAACCCACTTATCGATGTAGAAAACCAAGCAAGTTATCATGGCGGTAATTTCTTAGGGCAGTACATTGGCGTAGGTATGGATCAATTGCGTTACTACATTGGGTTGTTAGCTAAACATCTCGATGTTCAAATAGCCTACTTGGTAGCACCAGAATTTAATAATGGGCTTTCTCCATCTTTAGTTGGTAATAAAGAGCGGAGTGTAAATATGGGTTTGAAAGGATTACAAATTACTGGCAACTCGATTATGCCTCTGTTAACCTTCTATGGAAATTCCATAGCCGATCGCTTTCCTACCCACGCAGAACAATATAACCAAAATATCAATAGTCAAGGTTTTGCTTCGGCAAATTTAGCACGTCAATCAGTAGAAATATTTCAACAGTATATAGCGATCGCCTTAATGTTTGGCGTGCAAGCAGTTGATTTACGCACATACAAAACTGTTGGACATTATGATGCCCGCGTCACCCTCTCGCCAGCAACCAGAAATTTATATCTAGCAATCCGTGATGTCGTCGGACAAGCGCCTTCTGCCGACAGACCTTACATCTGGAATGACCACGAACAAGCCCTAGACGAACACATCGCCAAAATTGCAACTGATATCGTTAATGGTGGACAGATTGTGCAAGCAGTTAAGGAGCTTTTGTTGACCTGAAACTCCTAAGTCTTAATCTGTTACGAACAGTGATGATTTTTTCTAATTAAATTGGAGAGAATACAATGATCAAACAAAGCATCTACCAAAATGCACGTAAAAAACCTCCTGGCCCACCCGGTTTTCCGATTATTGGTTGCTTTCTCCAAATGTCAACAAATCCGCTGCAATTCCTCACCAATTCAGCGCGTGAGTATGGTGGCGTTGTCCATCTGGGGTCAATCGGCCCGCAACAACTTTACTTGATTGCCGATCCCGATTCTATAAAATATGTCCTGCAAGAAAATCCTCAGAACTATACAAAAGGTGAAAATTTCCAGGACATAAAACTAGTAATTGGTGAAGGCTTGGTAATTAGCGAGGGTGACTCATGGCGTTCCCAGCGTCGCCTCATGCAACCATCTTTTCACCGCCAGCAAATCGCCGCGATGGTCAATGACATGACCCAGCTTACCGCCGAGATGGTAGAACGCTGGCAAAAAATTCCACCCGGTGCAACTCTCGATATCTCTGCGGAAATGCTCGTGCTGACACAGAAGATTCTGCTGAAGACGACTTTAAGTATCGACGCTGATAGTGACACCAGCGAACTAATTCAGGCTTGGAATACTATCTACAAGTTCCTTAGCGATCGCTTATGGGCTATCATCAAGCCACCTATTAGCTTCCCCACGCCAAAAAACCGCCAGTTTAAACAAGCAATCAACACCCTCCGCACAGTTGCCAACAACATCATCCAACAACGCAAACAAAGCAATCATACCGCTCATGACATACTTTCAATGTTCATGAATACTCAGGATGAGTCTGGCGAGGGATTGAGTGACCAGCAATTACATGACCAGATAGTTGGACTCTTCTCGGCTGGATTTGAGACTTCAGCTGTAACACTTGGTTGGATCTGGTACTTGCTTTCCAAATATCCCACCGTGGAACGCGAGTTACAGGCAGAACTGGCTACGGTATTGGCTGGAAGAACCCCCACCTTCGAGGATTTGCCACACCTGAAATATACCAAAATGGTTGTCCAAGAGGCAATGCGACTTTATCCGGGTGCGTGGGTTTATGCCCGCAATAACTTGGGCGATGATTTGATTGGCGGCTATCATATTCCAGCTGGCTCGATGCTTTTGTTCAGTCCCTTTGTCACGCACCGCCTCCCTACTTTTTGGGATAATCCTGAAGGCTTTGATCCTGAACGATTCACACCAGAACGCTCTGTTGATCGTCCCCGTTATGCATACTTTCCTTTCGGCGGCGGCCAACGGCAATGCTTAGGTGACATCTTTGCATTAACAGAAATTCAGTTGATTGTGGCAATGGTGTGTCAACGTTTCCGCCTCAATCTACTGCCTGAACATCCAGTTGAGCCGCAGCCATTGCTAACTCTGCAAACACGCAAAGGCATCCTGATGACATTGCAGCCACGAACGGAACTTGATAACGTCAGTCAGCTAAATACTCAAAAGACATTATTAACACTGAATTCTTCTGAGCAATGACTGTCGAAGTAGACGAAGGTAATGAAGTTAAGTGAGTCTTTTTAGCCATGAATATTGTCCATCATATCGAGCGGGGTTATCAACTATATCCTGACAAAATTGCGCTGATATTTGAAGAAAAATCTTTTACTTACAAACAGCTTAACCAACTAGCAAATCGTCTAGCTAACAGTTTAAATGGATTAGGAATTAAAAAAGGCGATCGCGTAGTTTTGTTTTTGCCAAATATTCCAGAATTTATCATTTCTTATCTTGGCATTCTCAAAATTGGTGCGGTTGTTGTCTCAGTCAACGTCATGCTGAAAAGTAATGAAGTTAGCTATATTCTCAACGATTGTGCTGCTAAAGCAATAATTACCACAGAGTCACTCGTTGAAAATGTACCAGAAGCAGATTTACCCGAACTGCAACACATTTTGATTGCAGAGGGTAGCGCCAAAAAGGGAATTACTTTAGCAAAACTGATGGAAAGTGCTTCTGGTAATGCAGATGCTATTGAAATAGATCGCCATACTCCTGCTAGCATCGTCTATACGTCGGGAACAACAGGTTTTCCTAAAGGAGCGACCCTTTCTCACGGCAACATAATTTCTAATATGTATTCCCAAAACCGTTGTTGTGGAATGCAATCAGATGACCGATTACTACTTTATCTACCGTTATTTCATTGCTTTGGTCAAAATGCTATTCTCAATGCAGCATTAAACGTGTGTGCCACAATTATCCTGAAACGTCGATTTGATCTTGAGCAAATACTCAACGCGATCGCTACTCATCAAGTAACAATGTTTTTTGGAGTACCAACGGTATTTATCAATCTTCTAAATAGTAATTTATCTGGTTACAACCTCAATAGTGTTCGTTACTACTTTTCAGCTGCCGCACCAATGCCAATTGAAGTTGCCCAAACTTGGCGGGATAAGTATGGGAAAGTCATTAATGAAGGATATGGCTTAACTGAAACATCACCATGTGCGTCTTATAATCACGATTTGAAATATAAACTCGGTTCCATTGGCGCTCCAATTGAGAATGTAGAAATGAAAGTTATTGACGATAATGGTAATCAGGTAGAGCTTGGTGAATTGGGTCAGATAGTAATTCGAGGGCCTAACGTCATGCTTGGTTATTGGAATCGCCCATTTGAGACTGCGGAAGTAATTAAAAATGGCTGGTTCCATACTGGTGACATTGGTAGGGTAGATGAAGACGGTTTTTTCTACATCGTTGACCGGATGAAAGACATGATTAATGTGTCTGGATTTAAGGTATATCCGACTGAAGTTGAAAATGTTATTTATCAACATTCATCTGTTGCCGAGGTAGCTGTATATGGCGTTAAGGATGCTATCAAAGGTGAGATAGTTCAGGCAAATATTATCTTGAAGCAGGGTAAGATAATTAGCGAAGAACAAATCCTAAAATTTTGCTCGGAAAGAATGGCAAAATACAAACTTCCTTATGCTATTAATTTTGTAGATTCCCTGCCAAAGAACCCAACAGGGAAAGTTCTAAAACGAGTTTTACGCCAGCAATCAAGCTCTCAATTAGTTGCTGTTAATAACTAAATATAGCTTGAGTTAAGTCATCAATAAAGCTAAAAAATCAATAAACAGGAATCATTGGCAATGGTGAATACTAAGTATATCAACAAAAAAGCTAATTCTCCTCAAGCTTTGGGAACAAAAATTAACCCTTCATCTAATCAAATTTCATTTGAAACTTCAACTGGATCTTCTATTTTCTCTCCTGTATCGCTGAATGAAAAATCTCCAGAGTCAGAATTAAATCCTACGGTTGCAGAGGCTCTAGTTAAGATTCTGGAAAATTTGGGAGTTAACTATGCATTTGGTGTTTCAGGAGGCGGTATTGGGCCATTATGGGCAACATTAAACCGTAGCAGCATCGAATTGCTTCACTTTCGCCATGAATCAGGTGCAGCTTTTGCCGCTACCGAGGCTTATTTTGCCAGCGATCGCCCCGTCGTGGTATTCACTACTACAGGCCCTGGTATCACTAATGCTCTAACTGGGCTTTTTGCTGCACGAGGGGAAGGAGCAAAGGTAATTTTCTTGTCGGCTGCAACCTCAACTGGAAATCGCGGTCGGGGAGCTTGTCAAGAAACCAGCGCCCACACAATGCCTTTCTCAGGAATTTTTACTTCAGGCCCACTATTCAATTACGCAACTATATTAGAGTCTGGAGATCAACTGCCAGAAATTTCTCGCAGACTTGCCCAAGGTTTAGCCCAACCAGGCAGCTTTGTAGCCCATATCAGCGTTCCCACCCCAATCCAGACGACACCATTAAAAGTACAGTTACTTCAGCCAGCGTTTTCTCAATCTGTACCAACTGCGAGTGAAGAAGCGATCGCTGAATGTGTAAAGTTGTTATCAGCAGAATCCTTTGCTATCTGGGTTGGCTTCGGTGCGCGACACGCCGCAGAGGAAATCCGTCAGTTGGCAGAAAAAACTGGAGCGGCGGTCATGACATCACCTCGCGCCAAAGGTATTTTTTCAGAACATCATCCCCAGTTTATCGGTGTCACAGGCTTTAGTGGGCATTTATCTGTTCTGAAATATATGCAGGAACAACGACCGCAGCGCATACTAGTCTTGGGAACGCGCCTTGGTGAGCCGACTTCATTCTGGAGTCCGGCAATGATTCCTGTTAATGGGTTCGTCCATGTTGATATCGACCCGCAAGTGCCAGGAGTGGCTTATCCATCAGTAGAGACTCTCGCTGTTCACTCGGAAATCAAAGAATTCCTCAAAGCTTTATTAAAACGCTTTCCAGAGCGTCTTAATTGGTTTCCCACTTCCTCACTACCGCGTCCTGAAGCCTACACAAATACTCAACGCCCAAATGGCTTAGTGCGACCCGAAGCTTTGATGGATGCAATTCAACGACTGATTATTGAGGGCAGTGATGCCTCAATCTTAGCTGAAGCGGGTAACTCTTTTGCTTGGGCAACTAATTTACTGCGATTTAACCAACCAAATCGTTACCGCATTAGTACTGGTTTTGGGTCTATGGGTCATGCTGCCACTGGGGTAGTTGGTACGGCATTAGGGCGAAAAGGTAAAGCCGTTGCGATTGTTGGGGACGGAGCAATGCTGATGAACAACGAAGTCAGCACAGCCGTGAAATTCGAGATTCCATCTGTCTGGATTGTACTCAACGATGGACGCTACAATATGTGCGCCCAAGGAATGGCATTGCAGGGGTTAAGTGGCAACGTCCCGATAGATACGGAAATACCAAGTACTAATTTTGCTGCGATCGCTAGAGCAATGGGAGCCGATGGCATCTGTGTTAATACTGAATCTGATTTAGAAGCTGCGCTACAAAAAGCACTTTTATCTACTGCTCCATTCATTATTGATGTGAAGATTGACCCAACCCGACCCGCACCTATCGGAGGTCGCATTCAGAGTCTGATTAAACAAGGAGCCATAGAAGCTAAAACGGTTATTGGTCATTAGTCATTGGTCATTTGTCATTGGTCATTAGTACCAATTCCCTACAGCTTTTTATGAAAACGATCGCAAAGCGCTGGGAACGAGGCAGGGTGTCATCACAATATTGCTCGGTTAAGAATCAATATTTCGTAGGTTGGATTGAGGCTTTGCAAAACCCAACCTACAGATTGGAAATCTGAAATGCTTATCTGATGTACTTTTTCACAATACCAAATCCAAAAGAGTAACAGTATTTTCCACTTTCATCGTGTAACACCAAAAACAAAATTAAAAGGGGACTTGTCATGGCAATATTAGAACCAGTAGGTATTCGTGCAGTATCAGTTAACTTTCCTAGCATTACCCGTACAAACAATTACTACAGAGAGAATTTTCCAGAGATGGTTGCTAAGGCTGAACAAAAAACCCTGGCTAAACTGTTTGTACCCGATAATGCCACAGTCGATAATAACGACGATATCTGGTCACAAGAGGTAACACCGTATATGTCAGATCCCTTCCGTGGTACTGTGGAAAGAAGGATGTTAGCTCCCGATGAGACTTCACTTTCATTAGAGTATCGTGCTGCTATTGATGCTCTCGAAGCCGCAAAGCTATCTCCTGAAGACATCGATCTCATGCTCGTTACTTCACTGTTTCCAGAGCAAATCACACCTGGGAATGCTGCCTTTCTCGCTGGAAAACTAGGACTACAAGGTGCAGCGTGGAATGTAGAATCAACTTGCACTTCAGCTTTAGTTTCGCTTCAGACAGCCTGTTCTTTGGTGCAAACAGGACAGTATCGCAATGTGTTAGTGGTTGTCTCCACTACCTACTCACGCTATACTGACGAAAATGATACTCTGGCGTTTTTATCAGGCGACGGTGCTGGAGCCTTTGTAGTTGGCAAGTTGAAACCAAACCAAGGTATTCTCGGTACGAAAATTGCCAATACCTCTGCTACCTGCGGTGCTTTCTATAATGAATTCACCACCGATGAACATGGCAACGTCAAAATGTTCATTCGAGGCGGCAAGGGTGCAAGTAAGATGTTTAACGAGACAACAGTGAAGTTTATTCGTCTATGTTGCCACGGTGCGATCGCTGATGCTGGACTCACCTTAGATCAAATCAACTTTTTTGTTTTTAATACACCTAGTGCTTGGTATTCACGAGTTTGCATCCGCGCTCTAGATATTGAGCCAGAGCTTACAATCAATATCAATCCTCTATATGCCAACATTGGGCCAACCTTTCCCGTTGCTAATCTCTATCACGCCGCCCACGCAGGTAAAATTCGTGAAAACGATCTAGTTCTCGTCTACACAATGGGTTCATCATCTAATGCTGGTAGCTGTGTGATGCGCTGGGGCGATGTCGCGCTAGGCCCTGCTCCTGCTCCATCAGTCAGCCTTTCTCAACAAGAGGATAGAATTCTGATTTGCCAGTAAAATTCTTGAAAATTTAGAACTTACATAGAAATCCGATTTGATTGATGAAATTACCGAAACAGTGCTGAGTAACGAGTCACTGAAGTTCTGACCGCCAGAAGTCTGCCCTTAAACTTCTGGCTAAGGAAAAAAAGTAACAATTGCGCGGGCGAAACGCACCTAAATGGCGTAAAGAGTCTCCTCTTAACGAGAGCAAAAATCGCCAAAAGTCAAAAAAACCTTGAATTTTGTAGAGACGCGATTAATCGCATTTCTACAGTGCATACATCTAGACATCAAACTACATTTTTTGAAAGGAGTTTTTTGATGGAGATTACAGAGGCAATGGCACAAGTACTGACTAATTCTAACTCTGTGCTGAACGATCCAGCTTTTGTGCAGGCTTTTTTATCAGTAGCAGCATTTCCTGACGATCCTGAGCTTGCATGGTATTTCAAGTTGGAAGAGGTTGTAAGGCATCTGGATGACATACAAGCTTCCGACTATGTTGAACAGTTGCAACTGAATCCTGGGATGGCAGAAATGATTTCGCAACGCTATTTGGGACCTCAGTATAAATTAGAAGACCTCAATAAAGACTGCGCTCCAGGAACTCTAGGTTATGTCTACTATCATCACATGACTGAAAATGGTATTCCCGCTTATGACTATAGCGCTTATGATTCACCTGATGATTTAAGCTATATCAAAATACGCAAAATGCAGACTCACGATATTTGGCATATCATAACTGGCTATAACACAGAACTTTTAGGAGAATTAGCACTCCAGGGTTTTTGTCATGGTCAAGGCCCAACAGTCTATCAAACCTTATTGATGACGGCTTTAGTGCTGCACTTTACAACCATTCAAACCAAGAGTCTGGGCTTGGCTTTAGAGGCCCTATTTGAAGGCTGGCAACGGGGCCGTGCTGCTCATCCCCTTTGGGCTGTGCGCTGGGAAGAAATGTGGCACAGACCTTTAGAAAGTATTCAGGCAGAGTATCATATACTCCCAGGTCAAGTTTTACAACGCGATCGCCTGCAAAACAATAAAATTTTCAACCTGAAAGTATAGCTATATTACGACATCACTAAAATGGCTTTGTTGAATAAATTCTCGATAGCTTCTGCTGTAAGCATTGCAGCATTTTTAGTTTTAGGAACAGTTGGTGTAAATCCAGCCCAAGCTGCTCTTTTTAAATTTACTTTCGAGGGTGAGGGCGCAAATGGTTACTTTATTTATAATGACTCAGATAATCAGAAGATAGAACCTCTTGGTCCTAACTTTCCTCTTGCTGAGTATCATGGCTCGGTAGAAAAATATTTCGTTAATGTAGGAGACATCGTAGCTGAAGGAACTAAAGGGTCACAATCAAATATAGATGATGAGGCCAGAAATATTGTTTATCTTGGACGCCGTGGTTATTTTGGCTTTGATGATGTCTTTGATGACTTTATCCTTTTCATTCCTGCGGCTTCTCGTAACCAGCAATACGGTTTGTCAATTCGCTTTACTTACCCGGAAGGAAGCTTTTCAAATTCTTCTGCGCTACGAACGAGTGTACCTGACACTGCTAAACTCAGAGTTTATCCATATTGGGATTTTCCAAATACGACGGGAGACTACACGTTTTCAGGAACTGTTAAAACAAAAATTGAGAAGATTCCTGAACCTGCATCAGTGTCTGCATTACTGGGAATCGGCGCTTGGTTTATCTTCCGTCGTCAGTACCGACAATTATTATCTGCACAAGATTAATTAGAGCGAACTAACTTAGCAGATATCTCCAAAAATGAATGTAGATAGCTAGCACTGCTACCTCTCTACAAAGGTTCTATATAAAGCAGAATGAATTTCTGGAGATGTCTACTCTACTTAGGACTTTTTCTCTTGATTTATGAAGTTTTACATTATTAACTTCAGCCAGTTTATGATGCTCTTGGTGTTATCTGTTCAAATTACTTAAAATTAGATTTTCGAAATTACGAAAACTGATTAGTGTTAACATTTTTCACCATGAGACTTTTTGGGTTAGTTGCAGTAACTAATTTAGTAATCAATCTTTTTGAGAGGTAATATTAATGAGTGTATTGAACAAATTCTTGCTTCCGGCTATTTCAAGTGCAGTAGCATTACTTGTGTCAGTAATATTAAATATAGATCCTGCTCAAGCCGCACTGTTAAAATTTATTTTCGAGGGTGAGGGAGTAAACGGTTACTTTACTTACGATGACAGCGCCATAGGAAGAAGTCCGTATACACCCAATGCTACAGCATATCCTGACGGGGGATATGATTATAAATTTGACTTTGGGGAGAAGGGGGTTTTTGAAGGAAGTGTTGGTAATCCTATTATTTTTTTAGCTCGTGCTGAAGATGGTATTCCATATCCTGACACCGATGATTTTATTTGGGAAGTACGTGCTTTTCAACGACAGCCAGCGTCTGAGTTTGCTTTCGTGAGCTATTTTCATTACCCAGAAGATACATTTGGTGGATCTACCGCTATACGGACAACAGTCCCAAGTACTGCAATTCTTGATGTTTATCCAAATGTAGACCCTTCTGCTTCAAGAGGCGACCTGTTGTATACAGGAACTGTCCGAACTCGGATTGAGAAGGTTCCTGAACCTACATTCTTGCCTGCATTGTTAGGAGTAGGCACTTGGTTTTTGTTCCGTCGTCAGTGCCGACCATTATTATCTGCAAAGGATTGATTATAACAAACCAACTTAGTATAAGTATCGAGGCATAAATAAATTTAAAGTTGGTAATAAGGACTTTAGTCCTGATAATCCTTGTTCTGAGCGATAAATCGCTCACTACAAACTAGGAGTTTATTTTATATTTAATTATGTCTACCTACTTACTTAGTTATTTTTTGTTAGTTTGTTGAGGTTTGATTTATCAAATTCAGGTAGTTTATTAGGTTTTTGATGTGTCAACTTTCCTATGATAGGTTTTCTAAAAAATGCAAAAAATTGTTAGTGCTAACATTTTTCATCATGAAACCTTTTCGGTTAATTTCAGGAACTAATTCAGTAATCAATCTTTTTTGGAGGTAATATCAATGAGTCTATTGAATAAATTATCGCTTTCGGCTATTTCAAGTGCAGCAGCGTTACTCGCGTCAGTAATATTAAACATAGATCCTGTTCAAGCAGCTTTGTATAAATTCAGCTTTGAGGGTGAGGGAGCAAACGGTTACTTTACTTACAATGATACTGCCATAGGAACTCCAGATTCACCGAACTCTACCGTATATTTTGAAGGAGGATATGATTATAAATTTGACTTTGGCGAGAAGGGAGTTTTTGAAGGAACCGTTGGTAATCCGATTGTTTTTTTACCTCGTGCTGAAGATGGTGTTCCATATCCTGAAACCGACGATTTTCTTTGGGAGGTACGTGGTAATCAAAAGCAACCAGCATCTGAGTTTTCTTTGGTGAACTATTTTCATTACCCAAAGGGTTCATTTGGGAAATCTACTGCTATACGGACAACAGTCCCAAGTACTGCAACCCTTGATGTCTATCCAAATGTGAACTTTCCTACTACCAGAGGCGACCTATTGTATTCTGGAACTGTGCAAACCCGAATTGAAAAGGTTTTTGAACCTGGGTTGTTGCCTGCATTGTTAGGAGTAGGCGCTTACTTTATCTTCTGTCGTTGTCAGCGTCAAGGAAAACTAATTGATATACAGTGGTTTGTAAGTAAGTGAGGTACAAAACGCAGGACTCACGCATCAGATATCTAATGACTTATTTCGCTACAGTACCTTCATCATTCTTGCTAGTTACCTACCTTTACTGTTTCTGAAAGTTAGACTAAAAACTCGAAAAGAAGCTCCAATTATCTTGGATTAAAAGAGTAGCTATCTAAAACTTTGTGCTGAGAAAAAATTAAGTTTTTAAGGGTCAAATCAATATGGATAAGTTCACATTGCTTACACATACATACCAACAAACTCACATGTCAGCGCCACTCGCAGAATGGCGGGTGCGAGGACTCCGAGGTGCAACTACAGTTAGCCAAAACTCAGCACAAGCGATCGCAGAAGCTGTGGATGAGTTATTGAATGTCTTAGAAGTCAACAATCCGCTAGATCCTGCCGAAATTGTTAGTGTCACTTTTTCCGCCACTCCTGACTTAGATGCAATATTTCTCGCGGCGGTGGCGCGTCGTCGTTCGGGGTGGGAGCAAGTTCCTCTGTTGGATGTGCAGCAAATGCAGGTAAACAGTAGCCTTAAATGCTGTATTCGAGTCCTAATTCACTTCAATACCCCTATACCTCAGAATGCATTACGCCCGATCTATTTGCGCGGTGCTGCACAATTACGCCCAGATTTAGCGATATTTAGTTAGGCGTAGCCCGCCCTTAGACATCGCTCTTTGATGCGGCAAACAAATTAATCATATATTTGAAAAGTCTTATGCTTCCAGAAAAGTTGAAAAAAATTGACCAACAACTCATTGATTTACTAGGTAAAAGAATTGCCGTTTTGGCTGAATCACAATCGATTGCTTTAGAGGAACAAATTACTAATTTTGCATTTTCCTTGGTGCAGGCTGGTGTTCCAGAGTCAATCTGGAAAAACTTGGTTACAGATTGTACCTCTGCCGTTGCTAGTAGATTTTCGCCTCCAGCTAACACTAAGCCACGACGGGTTACTCTAGTTGGCGGACGGGGAATGATGGGGCACTTCTTCCAGCAGAAGTTATCAGCCGTCGGTCACTACGTCAGTATTCTCGATCGGGGTGATTGGGAACAAGCAGAATCGCTGCTACAAAAAGCAGATTTAGTTTTAATCTGCGTTCCGATTGAACATACAATAGAGGTTATTTATAAACTTAGTAAATGCCTTTCTCCAACTACTGCTTTAGCTGATATTGCTAGTATTAAAACTCCAATATTACAGACTATGCTTGAGGAGCATAGTGGGCCTGTAATGAGCTTGCATCCAATGTTTGGCCCAGGTATCAAATCGTTCTTGTCTCAAAAAGTTGTAGTCTGTTCTGGCCGTGGAGACGATGCCTTCCAATGGCTTTTGGATTTGATTGAAAATGATGGTGGTAAACTGATTGTATCTACACCAGAAGAACATGACCAAATGATGGTTGCTGTTCAAGCAATCCGTAACTTTAAAACCTTGAGTCTTGGGGTTTTTCTAGCAGAAGAAGAGATTGATATCCGTCGAAGCTTAGATTTTTCTAGCCCAATTTTCCGTCTAGAAATTGACATAGTTGGCCGCTTGTTCGCTCAGTCTGCACCTCTGATAGCAGATATTATGCTTGCTACATCAGAGCGACGTGAAGCCATTAAACGACTAGCAGCCACTTATGATCGGTTGGCGCAATTAGTTATTCAGAACGATCGAGATAGCCTGATTCGGGAGTTCAAAAAAACCCATAGCATTTTGGGAGAAGAAATGAACTCGGCTGTAGAGGAAAGTACTCAGATGATTAACACCCTGAGTACACTCTTAGCAGCTAGGGATATTGAACAAAAACAACCATATTTTGTTAGTAAACAAAGTGCGATGCCTTCTCTGCGTTCGCGCAGCGTGTCGTAGACAGACGCTACGCGTAGCTTGCTTCCCGTTCGCGTAGCGTTTCCGACAGGAGAAGGGTACGGCGGGTGTAGCCATCACTAATCAACCCATAGCATCATAAGCCTAAAAGAGTTTCAGAAAGTTCTTGCATAAGTCCAAGGCTTTTTAGACTCAACGCTAATTTTTACAACACAACCAAAAATGTTAACTAGAAAGCAATTTTTAACGATGAGCGCAGGTTTAGGAGTAGGAGTTCTGCTTCCCGAAGTACTCAAAGCAAAGAGAACCTATGCAGCCTCGCCTCGACTCTCAAAATTTACCGAGTCGCTGCCCATTTCATACCCGATTTCACCACCTAGTACCTTAGATATTGCACCAGGTAAACACTCGTTCCACAGCAGCTTAGGGTCTTTTACCACCTGGGGTTACGGCGGATTGTCTTATCTTGGCCCCACTTTCGAGGTAACAAGGGGAACGCCCGTTAGGATTCGGGCATTCAACAAACTCGGTACTCATCCATTAGCTGGGTCAGTTGATACAAGCTTACATGGTGTCAATGCGTCGGACATAACTAACCCACGAACAGTCATACACTTACACGGCAGCAATACCGAGCCTGACAGTGATGGTTATCCAGAAGACACGTACCTGCCCGGACAGAGCAATGTGTACAACTACAACAACAATCAAGAAGCCGGGACACTCTGGTATCATGACCATTCCCTTGGCCTGACTGCCTTGAACCTCCAAGCCGGGCTGGCTGGGATGTATCTGATTCGGGATGAGGACGATCCTATAGGTGGTAATGGCCCTCTTGGTATCCCTGCTGGAGCGCCCTATGAAGTGCCCTTGATACTACAAGATCATTCGTTCAATTCCGATGGTTCGATGTCCTTTCCAGCAAAATGGGATCATGAGTTTTACGGTGATGTTGCTGTCGTCAACGGCAAGGCTTGGCCAAACCTCAATGTTGACCGAACTTTGTACCGCTTTCGCATTGTCAACGCTTCAAACTCCCGATTCTTCAGACTTAAGCTGTCGTCAAATCAGCAACTAATTCAAATTGGCTGTGACGGAGGATTCTTGAACGCTCCAGTATATTTGCTTAAGTTACTGCTGGGGCCTGGTGAACGAGCTGATGTGCTAATCGATTTTTCTACAAGTCTACCAGGAGATAAGATTGTATTACAAAATGACGCTGCGGCACCGTATCCCAAGGGTTTGGCTACGGTCATTGACCAGGGTTACTTTAGAATGCCAGAAATCATGCAGTTTACGGTGAATCGGGGCGCTGCTGTTCCTAAAGCTATTCCCACACGGTTGCGAGTAAACAATCCATTGATAACAAAGATTGCTACCAAACCAGTAAAACAGCGCAACCTGGTTCTAACAGATATTTTGAACTCTAACTTTCAGGTGTTAGCGATGATGCTCAACGCGGTTTACTGGCATGAAGCAGCCAACCACCCAAAATTGAGGGAGCAACCACAAGTAGACACAGTAGAGCAGTGGAACTTCATCAATCTACAGCCATTCGCCCACACAATGCACCTACATCTAGTGCCATTTCAAATCCTCAACCGCCAATCAATTAATGATACTGCCTACTCGGCAGCATACAGAGCTACTGGGCCGCGTAAAGTACTTATGCACCATGCACCTGGTGGAGATACAGTGCCTTATGGTTATCCACCACTCGACCCTACTCCCTATTTAAAAGGTTTAGCAAAACCACCAGCAGCGAACGAAGCTGGCTGGAAGGATACTGTGGTAGTCAACCCGTTTGAGGTTGTTCGTCTGATAGTTCCCTTCGGTGCTAAAGCCACAGCGAACTTACCTTTTGGCAATTCATTTACTGGACGCCTCGTGTGGCACTGCCACATGCTTAATCACGAAGATAACGACATGATGCTACCCTTTGACGTGCTGCCGTAGCCTTTACCAGCAATTATTAGTTACACAAATAAGTAGTGATGCAAAATCCTTGTTAATCGTGTTTTGAAATAAAAGGGAAAATGGAATGAATTTTGATAGAAAGCTCGCAGTTACTATCACTAGTACAGTCTGCATTTTAACAAATATGATGGCTCCTGTTTCAGCGGCAATTTTTAATTTTTCCTACTCTGGTACGAGTGTGCTTGATCCAAATGACATTGTTACAGTCGCAGGAAAATTAACAACTAACCCCTACGATTCAGCGACAAATAGTTATGAAATTGTAGATATTACTGGCACAAGAAATGGCAACCCAATAGAGTCTTTATTATCTCCAGGCTTATTTCTTGACAATGACAATCTCTTATTCGCTGAAACTCCGAAATTGGATGAATTTGGATTTGCTTACACCGTAGGAGGAGCGTCATATAATGTGTTTTACACTTATGACTACTTAGAAATAGGGGAGCAAGGTTATTATACAGGTTATCCCCTCACTTCTTTTTCTATAACACCTATCCCTGAGTCTTCCCTAATTTTAGGTATACTAAGTATAGCTGTTTTAGTGGCTATCAAAAAAAATAAACGGTAGGTTCGCTCATTTGAAAAACTCGATAATCCGAATTCGGGCATTGCTGATTCAAGTCAAATGGTAGATACAAGTCATCAGCAATAGTATTAACTAAATAAACTAAAATCACCCAGATGCTATACAAACTTTGGAGGCTACTTAATATAGTATTTATCTAGAAGTTTAAAATATCTACTGATTCTTCTATTTCTAAATCTAATATTATTTCTCGTGTGTCTTTGAGTGCTTCTAGTTTACCTTCTTGACGATAGATATCTGCCGCTTTTTGAAAATCTTCAATTGCTCCCTGTTTATCTGCAATTTCTAAACGAATATTCCCACGATTATAATAAGCATCAGCATAACTAGGATTAATCTGGATTGCCTGGGTATAGTCTTCAATTGCGCCCTCAAAATCTTCTAAATCTGAACGAGCATTCCCACGGTTATAGTAAGCATCGGCATAATTAGGATTAATCTGGATTGCCTGAGTATAATCTTCAATTGCGCCCTCAAAATCTCCTAAATCTGAACGAGCATTCCCACGTTTTTTATAAGCTATGGCATCTTGAGGATTAATCTTGATTGCTTGAGGAAATCCTGGCTGAGAGCCTAATAAATAACGAGTAATCCCACGGTTTTTATAAGCATCAGCATAATGAGGGTTAATTTTAATAGCCTGAGTATAATCCTCAATTGCTCCTTGGTTATCTCCAATATGAGAACGAGCTTCAGCCCGATTTTTATAGGTTACGGCAACATTAGGATTAATTCTAATAGCTTGAGTATAATCATTAATTGCTTCCTCTAATCGCCCCAGTTGATAGAGAGCTAAACCTCTTTTATTGTAAGATTTAGCATCATGAATATTCATCTGGATTGCCTGAGAATAATCTGCGATCGCAGCTTCATAATCTCCTATTTGATAGTGTGCTAAACCTCGTCTATAATATAAATTACTATCATTATTAGTAATTTCTAACGCTTTATTATAATTATTAATAGCATTTGTATATTCTCCTTTCTCTAAATTTTCATCACCCCTTTTTATATAAAGTAAATTTAAATCTTCATCACTATATTCAGGTTTAAAAGGAGATTTGAACACCTGATTAATAGTTGGCTTAAATGATATATCCTGTTTCGGGAGATATTTGTAAATTGGTGGTTGTTGCCGAGAAGAATTATTTATAAAAGATTGTAACTGTTCTAGATAGCACCATAAACCACCACCATATAGTAATTGTTCTATCCCAAAAGAAATTTTACCAGTCTTCAACTTAATCATCCGGGTTGGGAGAAAGCCAGCCAAAAAAAGGTGATACTCAGATTGTGCTTCACTCACATCTTCTTGAATCAAAATGCAAACTACAACTGCATTTTTTTCAACTTCTTCAGAACTAATTGACCATCTAACTCTGTCAATGCGACCATGACGAGATTTAACCTCAATACCAATAGATGGGTCAGAAGT